>JAAEMC010000829.1 GCA_024225895.1 Desulfobacteraceae bacterium
GCGGCTTTTAATGGATTCAGGCCTGAAAGTCGGTATTATTACGGGCAGATCTTCTGCAGCTCTAAAACACCGGTGTAATAACCTTGGCATAGATCTGTTGTACGATGGTATTTCCAACAAGGCTGATGCATTAAATAAAATTATTCAGGAAACCGGAATTCCTGCCTTAAACATAGCCTTTGCCGGTGATGACCTGATTGATCTTCCGGCAATGAGAAAGGTGAGGCTGTCTGCCACTGTTGCCGATGCCCCAAAAGAAGTTAAAGCCTGTTCAGACATTGTACTTTCCCGTAATGGCGGCCATGGTGCAGTCAGAGAACTTTGCGAGCAAATTTTAAAAGCAAAGGGTTTATGGGAAAAAGCAACAAAAAAATACTTGTCATGACAACACCAAACACAACAACCCAGAAAATAAAACAACGCCTTATCCTATTTTTAATCCTGATAACAATAGGTCTTGGCGGATATTTTCTGGTATATAAATTATCATCTGTCAATCCCCGGATAAAAGACGTAGATATTGATTCAAAAGTGGCCAGAAAATTGAACATCATTGAGACCATCTCAAAGAAAAACGGCATTACGGAATGGAAACTTAAAGCCACGTCCGCTATGTTGATGAAGGATGAAAAAAATCTGATCTTAACCGATGTGAATGTCACTTTATACACCGAGGATAAAAAGACCATACACCTGACATCCAAAAAAGGAGTCCTGAATACAAAAACCCATGACATGACTCTTTCGGACAATGTCGTAGCCACCCATGAAACATATATCCTGAAAACTGATAAGTTGCATTATAAAAAAAAAGGTCATATAATATATTCGAAATCCAAAGTTCGGCTTGAAAAGGAGAAATCCACCATTGAAGCAGATACAATGGTAACAAAACTTAACAAAAACAAAATCACCTTAAAAGGGGATGTTAAAGGAAAGTTTAGTGAGAAATTCGATCTTCTGTAAAGCAGTGCCTGCAATCGTTCTGTATTCCACCCTTTTGACAATTTTTTTCATCACCTGCAAGAGCTCTCTTGCCCAAAACACTTTATCTGAAAACGGCCAGATGCATATTGTCTCTGATAAAATGGTAGCCAAACAGGACAGCCAGATGGTTGAATTTTCAGGAAATGTAAAGGTAACCAGGCCAGATTTCATTCTTAATGCAGACAACATCAAACTTTTTTTAAATTCCAACGACAATGCTAAAGACACCCAAAGCCGCGTAAAAAAGATTGTTTGTGAAGGCAATGTTCACTATACTGCCCGCAAAGAAGAGGCGTTTGCTGACAAAGCCGTCTATACAGCCAAAGATCAAGTCCTCATTTTGACCGGAACGTCCCCGAAAATTAAAATCGGGGCCGACTATATCAGTGGGAAAAAGATTACCTATTTCCGGAAACAGGGCAAAGCAATTGTTGAAGGCTCTGCTGAAAAACGGGTTGAAGCCCTTTATAACCCAGAGGAAAAAAACACCAATTAAACATAATGACTCAGCTTGTACTTAAAAACTTAGAAAAATCCTATGGTGATAAAAAGGTTGTGGATCAGGTCAATCTGACTGTTCGTCCAGGTGAGGTGACAGGGCTTTTGGGCCCTAACGGCGCCGGAAAAACCACAACTTTTTATATGGCTGTGGGCATTATCAGGCCCGATGACGGGCACGTATTGATCGACAAGGAAGACATCACGCAATATCCCATGTTCATGAGGGCCAGGAAAGGATTGGGCTACCTGCCCCAGGAATCGTCCATCTTTAAAAAACTGACGGTCAAAGAAAATATTACAGCCGTGCTTGAGGTATTGCCAAAAAACGGATTTGATATCGGGAAAAAAGCCGAATCTTTAATGAATGAGCTGGGTATTGTCAAACTGGCATATCAAAAAGCCAATTCTTTATCCGGTGGAGAGCGAAGAAGACTTGAAATCTCAAGGGTGCTTGCCACTGATCCGTTATTTATTCTGTTAGATGAACCCTTTGCCGGTATTGACCCTCTGGCAGTCATTGACATACAACAGATCATTGCACAATTAACCCAAAAAGGTATCGGTGTGCTGATTTCGGATCACAATGTCAGGGAAACGCTGGGTGTGTGCAGCTATGCCTACATCATGAACCAGGGAAAAGTAATTGAGTCTGGAACACCGGATGAAATAATTTCAAGTGAAATTGCCAAAAAAATCTATTTAGGAGATAATTTCAAGCTTTAACATGGAACTGGGCTTACAACAAAATCTGACATTAACACAGCAGCTGGTCATGACACCGCAACTGCAGCAGGCCATCAAATTATTGCAACTTTCCCGGCTTGAACTTGTGGATATGATTCAACATGAGATGGAGCAGAACCCTGCTCTTGAAGAAACCAATGAAGAAGAAACTGAAAAAAAGCTTTTAGAAGAAGAAAAAGACGCCCCCTCATCTGAAAAAGAAAACACCGTCAAAGAAGTAACCATTGACGAAAAGGTAAGATCTGATACGGACTGGGAGAATTATATTAATGAATACAACTCCACAGGCCGGATTTATACCGAATCCGAACGCCAGGAAGCACCTAACTTTGAAGCATTTACTGCTGAAAAAAAGACCCTTGATGACCATCTTCAATGGCAGTTGATGCTTCATGGTTTAAGTTTGGAAGAAGAAAAAATCGGTTACACCATTATCGGTAATCTGAACAAGGATGGATACCTGTGCAGCGAGGTTGAAGAAATTGCTCAGACCGGCGGTTTTGAAATAGATAAGGTTGAACAAGTATTAAAAACATTGCAGACATTTGATCCGCCAGGCGTCTGTGCCCGGGACCTTTGCGAATGCCTTTTAATCCAGACAAAGCTGCTTGGGGCTGAAAACTTAATCATTACTCAAATAATTAAAGACCACCTCAAAAATCTTGAAAACAGGAACAGCAAAAAGATTGCTAAAGCTTTGCGCATATCGGTTGAAGATGTAAGGGCTGCTGTCAGAATCATTCAATATCTGGAGCCCAAACCCGGCCGTAAATTCTCCAATGAAGAACCCGCTTATATCACACCCGATATTTATGTATATAAATTTGAGGATGATTTTAAGATAGTCATGAATGACGATGGCCTGCCAAAACTTAAAATCAACCGCTTTTACCGCAATGCAATTGCCAACGGAAAAAAAATATCAAAGGATACAA
>JAAEMC010000830.1 GCA_024225895.1 Desulfobacteraceae bacterium
CATATAACTGGCTTTTTATCCAACACGCATCTGCCACAGTCAACGGAGAGGAGGTTGAATTAACCATTCCTCGACGTTGCATGCATTGTGACAATCCCCCTTGTGTTAAACTTTGTCCCTGGGGTGCAGCAAAACAAGAAAAAAATGGTCTTTCAAGAATTGATTCTGATATCTGCCTTGGCGGTTCAAAATGTAAAAAAGCATGTCCCTGGGATATCCCTGAAAGACAGACCGGGGTTGGGATTTATCTTGATCTCTTACCTGCACTTGCAGGCAATGGTGTCATGTATAAATGTGATCGGTGCTACAACAGGCTTGAAAAGGGTGAAGTACCTGCCTGTATAGAAGCCTGTCCGGAAGATGTTCAAACCATTGGTCCGAAAAAAGAAATTATTAAACAAGCCCATGCCCTTGCCAAAAAGATGAACGGATATATTTATGGTGAAAAAGAAAATGGCGGAACAAATACCATTTATGTCTCTCCTGTCCCTTTTGATCAACTGAATCAGAATATTGAAAAAGGAAAAGGGAAACCTCATTTAAATAAAGTCAAGGATATGATGGCAGATGGGACTAATCTTGCAAAAGCCTTGATAGTGGCTCCCATAGCAGGTATTGCAGCAGCATTAGGAAAATTTTATTTAAGCAGTAAGGAGGATAAATAATGAAAGCCAA
>JAAEMC010000831.1 GCA_024225895.1 Desulfobacteraceae bacterium
AAATGATAACCTCTGAGAAAACTGCTGAAGAAATCGTAAAAGAAAAAGGGTTGGAGCAAGTCTCCGATCATTTGGAACTGGAACAAATGGTGGAGGAGGTCATAAAAGAGAATCCCACAGAAGCTGAAGCCTATAAGGGCGGAAAAACAAAACTTTTCAGTTTTTTTATGGGTCAAATTATGAAAAAAACCCGTGGCAAGGCCGATCCCAAGGTAGTCACCGGCATTTTAAAATCAAAACTTTAATTTGGAGCAATATTTTGCAAAGATTTTTTATTTCAACAATCAATTTCTGGTGTCTTGTTATAATTTTATTTTTTTTAATCCTGACAGCCCCCTTGGCCGCCAATGAGCTAAAAACTGTTGCGGTGCTTCCTTTTGAGGTCAATTCGCCAGAGGACATTTCCCATATTAGAGCAGGCATCAATAAGATGCTTTTTTCAAGACTTTCCTGGAAAGGTCACGTTAAGGTACTTGAAAAAAGAATCATCAAAAAAGATTTAGCAAAACTCAAAGATGTTCAGGGCAATGCCTTGATTAAACAAATTTCTCAAAGCACTGATTCAAAGTATGTCGTGGCCGGAAGCATAACCCAGTTTGCCAATTCGTTCAGCCTTGATGCCAAAGTGTATGATATTGAGAACAAACGATATCTCACTTTTTTTGAACAATCAAAAAAAATAGATGATATTATTCCAAAGCTGGATCACATTGCTGCAAAAATCAATAAAACTGTTTTTGACCGGATTACGGTTTCTTACGAAGAAATGGAGAAACAGAAAAAAGCGGATATTGAGAAATGGAAACGCCAAAACCCGGAACACTTGATGAAAAACCTTCCAAGATCACATGATACAAGCCCGCCTGCATGGAAGATCTGGGAATATCTATTCTAACTCCCCCTTAAAAGAAACAAGCCTGGCAATAAAAACTGCCAGGCTTTTACAATCAGATAATATAATTTTAACGATTGTTAAAAATCAATCTGCCATTTCAGACCGTAGTATACTGTTTCATTTTCCTCGGCACCGGTGTTATCCTGCTTTTCATCTACTACACCGATTTCAGGGACAATGAATACTCCGGGGACAAAAGTGATAGTAGACTGTAAATAGTAGGACTGTGCATCATCTTCGTTAGAACCTGCTGTATCAAGTTCTGCTTCAGCCCACCCGTAACCAGCTTCAAAAGAGAACATATCGTTGAGTTTTGCACCAATAAGAAAATAAAAGCCATAGCTATCACTGTCGTTCAAGATGTTTCCGGAAAGCATGGGATCATCGACAGGAGAATTGTCCATACCATAGGGACCAATATTTTCTCCAATGAAAAAGCTGCCTGCACAATAAACAGCACCAAACTCAACTTCTGCACCCAAACCTATAACATAAGAATCCACGTCATGCGCAATACCTGTAGTGCCATCGGTGAGTTCATAGGTATTAAACCCGCCTGCCATTCTAAATTTTACGGCACCAAGATTAAGATCATAGCTGGCTTCCAACTTGGGAAAAGTCACTTCAGTAAAAGTACCGGCACCTCCATTCAAGGCGTCTGTGGCAGGTTGAACAGCAGCGATCTGGAAATCACCAAATTTAAGGCGGACCATAGGACTCCGGCTATTGTCAAGCGCACCATATCCTGCCAGTCCGTTATCTGAATTAAAAACCTGACTGGAATAAGTAATATTTGCCGGAGTGTAGGTTTGCCCTACAAGCAGTTCACCTGCACCAAAATTCCATGTACCATAAAGTTTACGCACATTAACGCCTGTACCATATTCAAAACCACCGCCAACAGAATCATTCACTTTGACTTTTGCGCCGATACGGGAGTTGCCCTGAAGCGTATGCACTAAATTAGTAGTGTCATTTCCACCAGGAACATCCGTATCCCAAACAAAAGTAGTTATGCGGGCGGAACCATAAAAACTCCATTCCGAGGCTGTAGATACCATTGCAAATGCTGCCACCATTGCAATAGAAACAGCTATTACAATATTTTTTTTCATG
>JAAEMC010000832.1 GCA_024225895.1 Desulfobacteraceae bacterium
GCTGCTATACCACGATTGATTAACTTTCAGGGTTCCGCTGCCATCGGTAATGTGCAGGGTGATTTTTTCCAGTGCTTCAGTATCTTCAGCCTGCGTGGTAATCGTGAAAACATTCCCAACCGTGGTAGAACTGGGCACGCCTGAAATGCTGCCGGTCGGATCGGTAGTATCAGTAGAAGCGCTTAAAGTAAACTGATCATTAATTTCCGTGGTATTGCCTGCGGCATCAAGCACCCATAAGGCAACGTAACAAGTACCACTTTGCCAGTCCGTTGTATTGACCGGATAGGTATATGTTGCGCTCGTATTGCTGCTATACCACGATTGATTAACTTTCAGGGTTCCGCTGCCATCGGTAATGTGCAGGGTGATTTTTTCCAGTGCTTCAGTATCTTCAGCCTGCGTGGTAATCGTGAAAACATTCCCAATAGTGGTGGAACTGGGCACGCCTGAAATGCTGCCGGTTGGATTGCTGGTGTCTGACTGCTGGCTGATACTTATCGTTCTCGATGCTACTGAACTGGCAGTCCCGTTGGTATCGAACGTTGTGCAATAGATCGTTTTTGTACCCGTTGATGTAAATGTTATCGGTATATTTACAGTTCGCCCTCCGCTGCCCCAACCCGAGTCGTAGGTGCCTAATGAGCTGTCCGTGGCCGTAGACTGCACTTTTACCTGATCACCATCGGAATCACTTCCAACAACAACAGAAACATAGGTGGTCTGATTTACGTATCCACTGCTTGGACTGCTGCTGATCGTCGGTGAGGAAGGTGCGGTATTCTGTTGCTGTTGACTAATACTTATCGTTCTCGATGCGACCGAGCTGGCAGCCCCATTGGTATCAAACGTTGTGCAATAGATCGTTTTTGTACCCGTTGATGTAAATATTATCGGTATATTTACAGTTCGGCCTCCACTGCCCCAACCCGAATCGTAGGTGCCTAAAGAGCTGCCCGTGGCTGTGCACTGTACTTTTACCTGATCTCCATCGGAATCACTTCCAACAACAACAGAAACATAGGTAGTCTGATTTACGTATCCACTACTGGGACTGCTGCTGATCGTCGGTGAGGAAGGTGCATTGTTTTGTACCTGCTGGCTGATACTTATCGTTCTCGATGTTACCGAACTGGCAGTCCCGTTGGTATCGAACGTTGTGCAATAGATCTTTTTTGTACCCGTTGACGTAAACGTTATCGGTATATTTACAGTTCGGCCTCCGCTGCCCCAACCCGAATCGTAGGTGCCTAATGAGCTGCCCGTGGCTGTACACTGCACTTTCACCCGATCTCCGTCGGAATCATTTCCAACAACAACAGAAACATAGGTGGTCTGATTCACGTATCCACTGCTGGGACTGCTGCTGATTGTTGGAGAGGAGGGGGCGGTATTGGTTTTCGATACCGACATAGCGCCTACATAGGCATGACCATCGCTATTGGTTACATATCCGTAAAAAGAATACGGATAATTTGAAAGATTGTTTAAATTAACGTAAAGAGTTTTTGAACTTCTTCCAGCATAAACAGTTCCAGAACTGACAGACGTGCCATTATAAGAATTATATCGAATATAAACAGTACTTGTCTTACTAAAGGTACCCGATTGTTTTGAGACGGTGAAAGTTGCTGTTGAACCACTAACACTCCCGGTCATCCTTAAAATAGAGCCCCAGGTTCCACCACCACTGGTCGTTGAAGACTGTGACAGTGAGTACCCCGCCATTACTTTAATCGGATTAATTATGAAAAGCAGGATGATAAAAATATAAAAAACGAAAGTTTTTGGAAAATTCAAAGTAAAATTATTAGATGTTTTTTTCATTCTTTTTCCATTCAGTTATTGAATTGTGAACCTTCCCTAAAAAACTGCTATCGAGATTAAGGCATCGAAAAATATCAATTGAACAAGTTTATTCACAAAGCCAATTTAGACAAAATAAGCAATAGAAAGAAGACTTGTTCTTTATTTAATAGTCATCATTTAAAAATATCCATAAAATATCTCCATGGGATCATAAAAAATAAAAATGAACGCCAGATGAACAGATTTCAATTTATGACACCTTTATTTTCACATTTAATTTCCAGTTCATCTCAAAATGGAACTATCCAAACAAACTATGAATTTACAGAACCCAGGGAACTGAAGCCTCCCCTTACAATAGCCCCAGGATAAAATAGAGCTGACAAAGTATTAGATCTTAATATCCCATACCCCCCTACCCCGCTTCTGTCAACAGATTGCATGGATTAAGCATTTTCCCAGAACAAAACAGGTAAATGCCTTATGGTTCTTGATATTGGTTTTTCATAGAACCAGGTCAGAATCCTATATCAAGGAGAAAAAAATAAAAAAAATAACGCAAAATATTTAAAAACAAGTTATACAGGTACTTTTCTGAATACAAAAAATTACTGAATTTAAGCAGATATGCAATTCATAACTAAAGGAGAGATCCATGATTCGGTTACAATTAAGAACAATCAACAGGTACATTATTTCATTTTTAGGCGGTATTTTAATTATTGGTGGAATATTTATTCCTGATACTTCATTTTCCAAAGACCTTCCTGATGGCCTTTATGCTGAATTTGAAACCAATAAGGGTACGATTTTAATTGAGCTTTTTTACAAGAAAACTCCATTGACTGTTATTAATTTTGTGGGCCTGGCGGAAGGCACCAAAGATTCCAATCAACCTGCCGGCAAAAAATACTATGATGGTCTGACCTTCCATAGAGTGATCAAAAATTTTATGATTCAGGGTGGGGACCCAAAAGGGACTGGCCGTGGAGGTCCGGGATATACTTTTCCGGATGAATTCGATTCTTCTTTAAAACATGATTCAGCCGGCATACTTTCCATGGCCAATGCAGGACCCGGAACCAATGGCAGTCAGTTTTTCATCACTCACAAGGCCACTCCATGGCTGGATAATAAACATGCTGTATTTGGCAAAGTTGTCAAAGGTCAGAATGTGGTCAATGCCATCCGGAAAGGTGATAAAATAATGGCTATCAATATCATAAGGGCCGGCAAAGAGGCTCTAATGTTTAAAACAGATCAGGCAAGTTTTGATTCAATTTTAAAAAAAATAATATCCAAATAAATAACTATTGAAGGACTCAAATTAGTAGTGTCAAACAGTTCTTCTATGCAAACCCAAGGCTTCGGTTCCTAATTGATACTTGATCATTCAAAGTCCAAAAATCATAAAGGACACCAATGCCAAACACTCCTCCGGTCACAAGGTAAAGGAGCCCGGAAATCCATTTTTTCATGTACATGCGATGAATGCCAAAAACACCCAGGAAAGTAAGAAATATGAATGCTAAGGAGTAGTCAATATCACCGGAAAAGTATCGAAGATCTGCTTCTCTATCCATAGAAGGAATCAGGAAAAAATCGACTATCCACCCTATTCCAAGTAATCCAAACGTAAAAAAATAGAGTGTTCCGGAAATAGGTTTTCCATAATAAAATCTGTGCGCTCCAATGAAACCAAATATCCATAAAATATACCCGATTGACTTTCTATGTGTATCGTTTCTGTACATTGCTTTTCCTTATGTTTTATAAATTAAAAAATTTATTCCATCCATAGCGATTCCCAAAATAAAGTTCCTAAAAACACGATAGATTATGGAATCGCCTTTGAGCAAATCGATTGTGGTATCAAGAAAATTTTAGCCACATATGATAGACACAGGTACGGTAGTATCAGAACATATTTATGCGATTTGCTATAAACTTAAGTATTAGCAAACAACATACCAAAGCAAAATTAGCTTTATTATCAATGACATAGAGAATTCTTTTGGAATTCAACAGCCAATCCATACAGCTTAAATGGTTAAAATCACCAAATTATGGTTAAAAAACCTGAAATATTATTTGATATTCCCACACCATTCTTCACTCCTTGGCGCCTTGCA
>JAAEMC010000833.1 GCA_024225895.1 Desulfobacteraceae bacterium
AGAGGGGTCTGACCAAACCAACCAATTGAAATGATTGCAAATATGCTTTAAATTCCCTCCTTTTTAGGGGCAATACCTGCGTTTTGGGCATCAAAAAACCCAATATAGGATGATACGCATACCAAAGATTTTTCTGTTTGGTTGTTCTCAAAGAAGTAGATGTCGCCATTAATATTATTGCTGACAAAATACTTTGCCGACCAATGGTTTTACTATTCCTAATCTGGTTAATCATGAAAATAAAATCAGGCTGCCCATCATTAATATGATCGAAATTATGAAATTCCCAAGGCAGGCAAAAAAGACCTTCATGCTTTTTAATGCCTTAATGTGCAGACTTTTAAAGACACGATTGCTTTTATGTTGATTTTCAAATTCAGGGGGCAGGCAAAAAGGGTTGAATGTCCACCCGGGAAGGTTAATCCCTGATGAGGCTTTTTCTTTAGATGCTTTCCATAGACTTGCACTGGTTTCCTTGATATAGACCGTTAATCGAATATTAAAAATAAAGGCTGCGATAAAACTGATGATAAGAATTATAAATGATATTGTAACCCAGCCTGATATTATTGACGACCATATTTCCATGTATGCCTGCTTTCAAGTAAAATTCTTTTTTAATAAATTGTAATATATTGAATATGGGAAACCACAGCTTTTTGCAACATTTGACCTAATTCTGAGGGTACCTTACTGAATTAATATCAAGAGATAAGTATGATGTCTCTCCAATTGACAAGGGGCGTGAAATCAAAAGAAATATAAATTAATTTTTTGCAGGGGTTGGCCTTGTTATCTTGAACAAAAGCTTCGTATGTTTAAAAAATGCTGCGCCAAAGGAAATTTTGATTATGAAGCGATGATGAAACAGTTCATGGGAAAAGAAGGTAAAAATATTTGCTCCAATGAAAAAATGAAGGAAATGAAGACAACATGGAGCCAGTATTGCCGGCAAAACCAAAAGATGGACCAAAGAAAAAAGGCATAAATTGAGGTTTGGTCCCAGGCTCTTTTAATCCACTAACCCATGCTCTTTCATCAAGCTGGCAAATGTTCCATCCTGGTGAATTTCCCGCAAGCCTTTGTTAAAATTTCCTACAATTTTGTTGTGGTTTGGGTGCTTGAGGGAAATGACATTATGGAGATTTCCAATATGCAAAGGTGGCAAAAGCACCTTAAACTTTCCCTTCAACTCCGGATACTTGGTATTGATCAAATGATAGAAAACCATTTCATTGCTGGCAACCAAATCAAGCCTATCATTTTTTAACATGGAAAGAGTTTGTGCGAAAGTTGTTAATTCATTAACTGTAAGGTTCTCGGCCTTAAGTTTGCCAGATAGCAAACTCGCGCGCAATGCTCCTATGGAATATGATGCCAGGTCTTCTAAATTTGAATATTCAATATGGCGGTTCTTTTTGGCAAACAACACCCCTCTCTCTTTTACAACTGGTTCAGTATAATGGAAAAAATGAATTCGATCCGCCTTATATGATACAAGCATTAATCCATCAGAAATGCCTTTCTGGGTCTCTATAAATCCTCTTTTCCATGGGACAAAACGGACTTTTAACGAATAACCGGCCCGTTTAAATGCCTCCCTGGTTATTGCCGTAAAAACACCGTTGCCGGGCGCCTCTTTTTCGCAAAGAGGGGGGGAATGAACCGTGGCAAAGTTGAGTTTTGTTTGAGCGGAGCATGGAAATGATATCAATAAAATTAAACCAGTGATTACACCCGTCAGCCAGATTAAAGTGTTGGTTGCTATACTGTTGACATACGCATCATTAGTCATCTTATCCTGCTTTTTGAAAATTTTATGATTTGATGAGATGTCGTAATTTTAACACAGATCACGATAAGATAGAAATTAAAAAAAAGTGAACTGCTTCACTGGAAGGGATCTCATTTGGCATGATAGTCGGAATTTATATACATCATCTCATACTCTGCTAAGGATGAGCGAACCCAGGCAACGCGGCAGGTGACGCCTTGATGGTGGATCAGGGTTTGTAATAAGCGCTTGCTTTGGGATTGCGAGGCTGATAAATGTCAAAATCATATACTGGCGTCAGCTACATGACATATTGACCATCACAGGAGGAAAAATTGATGGAAATTTTTTTGAAGATTTTTAATTTTATAATCATTTCTGTCGTGATTCAATTCAGTATTGCCTCTGTGCTCATTATATTTGGTAAAGGTAAGGCACCAACTCCAGAAGAAGACGGTCTGACCTTTGATGAATTGTTTTTTGATTATTCAGGTCTGCCGCAACTGCAAACCTTTGCTGCCAGAGATGGCAAAAAGTTGGGTTATCGGCATTATCCCGCTCAATCAGATAAGGTGATTATTCTGGTACACGGCTCAGGTTGGCATAGTCAGTATTTTTTACCTTTAGCCGATTTTATCAGCTCTGAGGGAATAGCACAGGTGTACACTCCGGATTTGCGGGGGCATGGACCTAAACCCGGAATACGGGGTGATGTAAACTATATTGACCAGATGGAAGATGATTTGGCAGATCTTATTTCAAACATCCGAAAGGATAATCCAAATGCCATGCTGATTGTTGGCGGCCACTCATCAGGAGGTGGACTGGTTATACGTTTTGCCGGAAGTAGATACGGTAAGCTGTCAGATGCTTATATCCTGCTTACACCTTATCTCAAATATAATGCACCCACAGTGCGGCCCGATTCGGGTGGCTGGGCGCGCCCCTACACCGGGCGACTCGCCGGGTTGACTATATTGAATGTTATGGGAATTCACTGGTTTGATTATCTGACTGTCATTGAGTTCAATATGCCGGAAGAAGCCAGGGACGGGACCGAAACCCTATCATACTCTCATCGACTCAACACGGGTTATGCCCCTCGTAACTATAAAAAAGATCTCAGCGCAGTAACGCAACCTTTATTGGTTGTCGCGGGCACTATGGACGAATCAAACATCGCTAATCAATTTGAACCTGTGATTTCTCAATATACAGCAGCTCAAGTAAAACTTGTGCCGGAATTAACACATATGAGTGTAGTCGTCAGTCCTGAAGTAAGACCTGTTGTCAAAAAATGGCTGGAAGGACTATAAAATAAATAGCCCCTTCCTGTGCAGATGACTTAGAGGTAAATAGATAACATCAGCCAGCGGTGCGATCCTAATTTTGGCCAATCCCTATTTCTTTAATGGGTCAATTGCCTTTAAATATATGGCCGATTCCTTGCCAAATTTTAAAATGACGGCTGATTTTATGGGATCACCGTTTTGATCCAGACTGATTGTCCCTGTGGTTCCCTGAAAATCATCAATAGCAGCCAGGGCATCACGAATTTGCCCGGGATCCAGAGAATTTGCGCGGGTGACCGCTTCAGCCAGAAGCATAACTGCATCATATCCAAGAGGAATTGTTGAAGTAAAATCATCCTGTTTTCCATATCTATCCTGGTAGGCTTTTACAAATAAACGGCTTTTTTTAAAGTCGACTTCCTTGTGCCAATGGTTCGAATAAAAATTGCCGTCAAGTGTATCACCGGCATACTCGTACATTTTTTCACCCCATCCATCCCCGCCAAGAAAGGGTGTCTGCAGCCCTTTTTTTCGGGCTTGTTTGATGAGAAATGCAGAATCCCTGACATGTCCGGGGGCGAAAATTACATCTGGCTCAAGTTTTTTTACTTTTTCAAGAATTTGTGAAAAATCCGTTGCCTCTGAAAGATATTTGCCTTCCCAGAGAATCTGGCCGCCCAGTTGCTGATATTTTTCAGCAAAAACCCTGGCCAGCCCTAAACTATATTTACTTCCGGTATTGATTAAGACCACAGCTTTCTTTGCCTTCAGATCATTTATTGCAAAATTGGCCATGACGGCTCCTTGAAAGGGATCAATAAAACAAACCCTGAAGATATAATCACCGATCAAGGTGACCTGTGGATTGGTTGAAATAGTAGAAATCATAGGGATTTTTGCCGCCTGTAAAACCGGTGCCATGGCAATGGAGTGAGAACTCCAGGCAGAGCCGATAACAGCTGTAACCCCTTTGTTTACAGCCTTTTTGGCAGCCAGTTTTGACCCAAGCGCCGTACTTCTGTTGTCCAGCTCAATTAATTCGACTTTTTTACCCAGCATCCCTCCCTGCTGATTGATTATTTCAACGCCAAAACGAATTCCCGCCAGGTAATAGTCATATACACTGCCTGCATCTCCGGTCTTTCCATAAATCGATGCTATTTTAATAGTTTCTGCGGCCTGGGTTTTTGCCGGTGCACTAAACGATACGGCTGCGATGGTACATAGAATCATAATGAATATATAGAATCGTTTCATGGCATTCTCCTTTATAATGTTGATTCTTGTAATGAATGGTTGTTTTGCACTAACGGCTCAATGGACGAATTGATCAAAATCGCTTCGAAAATTATCATAACAATTTAATTTAATAAGAAACTAGGTCAGGTACTATTAGAATAATAGGAGTTGACTGTGAAGTCAATGATAATCCAGGACCCTAAATCCACCGCAAACTTTAAACAGTCTTCTCCAAAGCCAATTTTGAGATATTTTTTAATGTTGATTAGATTTCAGGTGGGTTTTTAGCT
>JAAEMC010000834.1 GCA_024225895.1 Desulfobacteraceae bacterium
AAGCAATGTTTCCGGAATAGCCGAGCAATTTTGAACCAAAAAGGGCTTGTCTTTTCGCCCACTTAATTTGTGGATTCTCTCGGCAACAAGCTCTTTTCCAGTACCGCTGTCTCCTGTGACAAGCACATGGAAATCCGTGCCGGCATAACTTTTGACCAATTCCATGCTCTTTTGGAACAAACCACTCTGTCCAATAATCACATTTTCTTTTTTCGCTGCTTTCAATGCTGTTTTAAGGCTTTCGGCCTTTCTTTTCTCAGCAGAATATAAAATGGCATTGCTCAAGGCAATGGAACAGATATCCACCAGATTTTGAAATTGTTCAAGATATCCTTTATCCAGATTCAACCGACTTTTATCCGGGCTAGTATCAATGACCTGAAGGGCACCGTAAACATCCGTATCATGTACAAAGAGTGGAAAACACAGGATTAAACTGCTTTTTACCGCCAGTTTATTCTCAACTTCTTTATAATGCCGCTGGTCGCTCTGGGCTTCGGCAATGGTCATTTTCTTATTTTTAATGACCCATCCCACAATACTGGGGCGGTTGACGTCAAGGGAAACCCCTTTAATCTGACTGCTCTCTTCTCCGGCTGCTTCAACACAAACATACTTATTATTTCTTTGTATCCAGATGGAACCGCGTTGAACATTTTGGATTTTTAAAAGGGCATTCAATAATTTTTTTTGAAGCATCTCAGGATTGAGCTCTTTGAAAAGTTCAAGATTGGATATACGCATAAGAATGTCTCCCAGGCAATTAATTAAATATAACAATATTAACTAAATAACACTGCCGGGCGTTAAATAAAAGCATTATTAAAATTTTCTTTCTTATTATTTTTTAGATACAATAAATATATCAAATAATTTCAATGAGATCCAATATAATTTTTGATAATGGCATAAAATGTGAATTAATGAATTATCAAAACAAATGGTGAGGACAATTAAATAAGAAAGGAACCCATCATGGAAAAAATAATTAAAATAGATAGTCTTGACACCGCCAAGTTTGCCTGTCCGGAATGTAAAAAAACAAAAGTGATGCAGCTTTCAGAATATAACTTAAAAAACAACCGGACAAAAGTAAAATGCAATTGCAGGTGTGGTCATTCGTTTAAGATTGTTCTTGAAAAAAAACTCAACATATCCCATGAAACAGAATTAATCGGAACATTTGTCTCCTCCGGCCAGATAAAGTGCAGTGGAAAAATGATCATCAAAAAACTCAACAGCAGCGGCATTCTGTTTAAGACCAATCTTGAACAACGAATTATTCCCGGTTTGAGAATCATGGTCGAATTTGTACTGGATGATCCTAAACAGTCAATTGTGAAAAAAGAGGTGGTTGTAAAAGCCAAACAAGGAAAATATTTTAGCGCCAACTTCGTTTCCAGTGACCATTACGACAATTTAGGACCATATCTTTTCTTTAACAAGCTCTATATCTAAAATCTTACCCTGAGGCGTGTCTGTCCGTGAATTGATCAGGGGGTTGGTGGTTTTCGGGCAGCACTATATAATCCGGCTATTTGATAGGATACTATCAAATAGCCGGATTACATTAAGGAATATGGATCCACATCCACAGCAACCGATATATTCTTATGGGATTTGATGGAAGGATGTATTAGAACCGAGCGCACCAGCCGGTTCAAAAGGTTGGCAGAAGAACTTTTTAAAAGAATCTGCCATCTGTATCTTGAGGATATTTTCTGGATGGGTGCCTCAATAGGGCCTAGAACCTGGACCTTTTCTTTCACTTCTTTTTCACCTGCAATCAAATTGTCCAGCCCATGGGACAAAGCCATGGCATGATTCTTTACCCGTGAAAAATCATTGCCGGATATTTTTATCTGGATCATCTTTGAATAAGGCGGGTATTGAAGCGCCTTTCTAAAAGGAGCTTCGTTATTAAAAAAATTAATGAAATCCTGACGCTTTGATGCTTCTATAATGAAATGATCTGGTGCATAGGTCTGCATAATCACTTTTCCAGGTGTTTGGCCTCGACCAGCGCGGCCCGCCACCTGGGCTAAAAGCTGAAAGGTCCTCTCTCCCGCCCTGAAATCCGGAAGACTCAATGATAAATCAGCGCAAACAATCCCCACGAGGGTAATAAAAGGAAAATCGTGCCCCTTTGCAAGCATCTGGGTTCCTACAATAATATCGACAGTCCGGTTCCGTATACTTCTAAGGATCTTGATCATTGATCCTTTTTTTGAGGTTGAGTCCTGATCCATCCTTGCAAGCCTTGCCTCAGGAAACATCTTTTTGAGTATGCTTTCGATTTTCTGTGTTCCATACCCAAGGGGTTTTATTTTCCTGGACTTGCATTTAGGACACCTAACCTTCTCAGGATAGGCAAATCCACAAAAATGGCACCGGTATTCATTTGCTCCTTTGTGATAGGTCATGGTCACATCACAATATCTGCATTTAAGACTTTCTCCGCAATCCTGGCACAACGGTGAGGCGGCAACGCCCCATCGGCTTAAAAAAATTAAAGCCTCATTCCCGGCTTTAAGGCATCGCTTAATTTGTATGGCCACTCCCTGAGTGATC
>JAAEMC010000835.1 GCA_024225895.1 Desulfobacteraceae bacterium
CCATACCTTGTTCTGCAACTGGACGAGCATTCTTCTGATGTGGGATACATGACAAGAATTGAAGCTGCCGTGGATACCTTTAAAAATGATTTTACCCGCAAGGCAAAAATAAATAGCACCCCTGTCTTGTTTTCAAAAACCTATAAACCGGACCGGTTCAGGCAAGGAGATACCATTCTGATCCCGGCCACGGATAATAGGATCAACTTGTTCCAGAAAAAAGTATTTGAAGCCGCAGGATTCAAGGCGCAGATTTTAGAAATCACCACAGCCATGATGAATCTGGGCTACCGGTATGCATCCGGCGGAGAATGCCTGCCTAACATCGCTATTACGGGATCTGTGATTGATGCCTTGCAAAATGGGCAGATAGACCTGGACAGAGCCATTCTCTATTTGCCTAATATCTGTCTTTCCTGCAATTTCAACCAGTACGCCAACCTTATCAAGGTGGCCTGCCGCAATGCCGGGTTTGACAATATCCGTGTGATGAGCTTCAACGGCCTTCAATCACCACCGGACATTCCTTCCAAAACCAATGCCCGTCTTCTGTCCGCCACTATCTTGAGTTCCATCTTAGAAAAACTTTTGCGGCGCTACCAGCCCTATGAAAGTGAACAAGGGCAGACCAGAAAACTAGTAAAAAAATGCGAACAAATTGTAGAAGGATATATTGGCCAAAAAAAATCATTACTCAATGCTGCCAAGGAAATCAGGGAATTCTTCGATCCAATTGATCTTCCAAAAAAGCGAAGACCAAGGGTGGGAATTTTAGGAGACATGTATGCAAAATTCAATGCCGTGCTCAACGATAATATCTGTGACTTAGTGGAATCCTTAGGAGGCGAAGTCCTGCTGCCCTCCTATAATGAACTGGTTTTACATGCCATGCATGCAGATATAGTGGAAAACAATACGGATGAACGATTGCTTTCCACCATGACCCGGTACGAACAACGGTTCGAACATATATTTAAAGGATTGATTGATGAGGCTTTTGAGCCTTCGCTGGTTGAGTGCGCCGAGCTGGTCAAAGAATTTGGTATAAAAAATTTTATTGCCGGTGAAACCGCCATCAGTGTGGGAAGGAGTTTGTACTATATCAAGCACAAAAAGGTTGATGCGGTGATTCATGTTAATCCACTGCTGTGCTGCCCAGGGGTTATCTCATCCTCTATTTTCAGAAATATCCAGGAAAAATTTAAAATCCCGGTGATTGATCTGTTTTACGACGGCACCAACAAGCCCAACAAAATGATCAAACCTCATTTGTTTTATTTATCTTGATTGAAATCTATTTTATGTAAGAGCTTTACCTGCGTGTCTGCCTGTTTTACGCCTGTATAGTTCTATGACAGGAAACGCACAGAATAAGCTTCTACGGCTTTTTCTCCAACCGCAATTGGATGCGGGAAGGTTTGATATTGACCACATGTATCCGGTCATTGGGCAGTTCTAAGTTTACCGGGGTGATATTATAGTAAGGCATGCCTTCATAGGCCGCGTATAAATCCAATGAAGTGACGACATTATCCCGGTTTAAAAGACTCACATCCTTTCTAAGCCCTCTGAACCTGACAGTGATCATCTGGTTGACAGGTTCTGAAACAGCTAACCCTGCAGGGATATTGTTAAAATGGACAGGCACATCCAGGCTTTTTTCAAAATTCTGCTGCCCGGCAAAAAGCATCCAGACAATAAAGACACCGATAAAAACACCAAGCTTAATTTTATACCTTCGTGTAAAATATCCTTTGATTTTGTCCTTCATATCTATTTCTTTTTCTTTGCCGGGCAGGATGGCGTCTATCACTTTTTGGGTCAGCTGTTCTTCACTCTCAATGGTTTGGATTTCATCACCCATGGCCATGGATATTTTGCCTGTTTCTTCGGAGATAATAAAAACCCATGCATCACATTGTTCTGACAATCCCAAGGCAGCCCTGTGCCTTGTACCCCATCTGCTGGGCACATCTTCCCGAGAAGACAAAGGCAGGTAACAGGAGGCCTTGATGATTTTGCCCTGCCGGATCACTATGGCACCATCATGGAGTGGGGAATTTTTAAAGAAAATGGAATTTAAGATTTCAGGTCCGGGTTCGGATTCAATGGATATGCCCTTTGTAATCAGATCATCCACAAATTCTGTCCGTTCAAAGACAATAACGGCCCCGATTTTTTTTTGGGCGGTTTCAAAAGCCCACTTTACAAAAGAGGCTTGCCATTCATTGGATTGAATCTGGGATTTGAACCCGAATTTCTGCAAGGGATTGAATTTTTCCAGCATCTGCCTGATTTCCTTTTGAAACAGGATAATCAGCAGGATGACAAAGACCTGCCACATGATCTGGAACACCCAGGATGTTAAAAAAAGCCCCCAGGATTTGGCAATAATA
>JAAEMC010000836.1 GCA_024225895.1 Desulfobacteraceae bacterium
AGTTTCAGCAGAAACTCTTTTTTATGACGTCGGTGTGTTATGTGCCATATATAGCCAGGAATAAAATGACGGTTTGCACGTGCCATTTGTTTCATCCTTTGTCTGATTACTGATAATTTCCATCAGGCCTGACTTACTACTAATAAAAGAAAGGTACTTGACGTCAAAAAAATAATGTCAGTCATTTTATCTTAAATGGCCCATTTTGGTATCAAAATGGGGCCTCTAAGAAGGCAAAAAACCACAATCTGAATCTGTAAGCCTTTAAAAACAAATAGTTAAAGCGATTTGCTTGGTCCGACCCCATCTGCCCATCTGCGTACCCCATCTGCATCTGCGTACCCCATCTGCGACCTATTTTGCGGTCAATTCTCATGATATTGATAGGACAATTGGGAATATAATTTATTTATCATGATAATGATACCTACAGCTCAAAATCCTGATTTCATCTTCCCCGGATTCATAAACAAGTCTGTGCTGTTTATCTATGCGTTTTGACCAACATCCGCTCAACTCGTGTTTAAGAGCTTCAGGTTTCCCCCTGCCTGCAAAAGGAAGCCTCCTTGACTCCTGGATCAGTGAGATAACTTTCTTTGCTTTTTTGATGTCTGTGTTAATCCACCATTCCAAATCTTCAAATGCGTTTTCATCAAAGATCAAGCGCATTTTTAACCTCTTCCCAGGACCTGCCCCCGCTCCTGTTTTTAGCCTCAGTTAACCTCTTTTTCATTGTTTCACTTTGCAGGAGGTATTCTGTGTCATTTCTTTCCGGCTCAACCTGATATAATTTGAAAAGAATAGCATCCCATTCTTCAATGGGAACTATGACCGCGGTTGTATCCCCGGTATCGTTAGTAATGTACTGGATATTCATTGTGTTATCCTTTATCAGACCTTTAAATTTAAGCGCAATGAAAGGGCCTTTTATCCTTTATCTTATAGGCATCACCAGCATATGATACCCGTAGTCCATCAGAATATCAGCCGTCTTTTC
>JAAEMC010000837.1 GCA_024225895.1 Desulfobacteraceae bacterium
TGCAAGCAAATAAAAATTACAGATATAGTTTTTTTAAATTTTCTTTCATTTTACAATGCACTTGATTTAATTTTAGTTCGATCCGCCCTTGTTCTTTTGGAAATACGAATTTACCGGAGAATAAGATAGAGCATGAAACCGATGATTAGCAAACTGGTTGCGCCTGTTACCACAGATGTCATCCCCAGGGATCGGCTGACGCCGCTGTTGAATACCATTGCCCAAAATAAGCTGACAACAGTGATCGCCGGTGCCGGATACGGCAAAACGTCGTTGGTCGCCCAGGCAGCCTCTGATATGAACTTAAAAATTGTCTGGTACCGCCTGGATTCGATGGACAATGACCTGCCTGCCTTTATAAACTATCTGATATCCGGTATACGTGGATTTTTTCCCGTTTTCTGGGAAAATTATAAAGAAGATGTAGATTCAACCCATTTATCAAGCCGGGATGCCGTTGTATTGGCCAATGAATTTTTATTGGAAATGGATGATATTGTTGACCAGGATCTTTTCCTGATTCTGGATGATTTCCATTTGATCCGAGATTGCCCTCAAATCCATGATTTTCTGCAAGTGCTTTTAGACCGGTTCATGCCCTGTCTTCATTTGGTTTTAATCAGCCGGTCCATGCCGACGCTTAAATTGTCTCGGCTTCTGGCTGCCAGAAAGGTGACGCGGATTACTGAACAGGATCTGGCCTTCACGCCTGAAGAAATCAAGGTCTTGTTTGAAGCATTATTTTATCTGCCGCTTTCAAAAAAATGCATTAAAACACTTCATCAAAAAACCGGTGGATGGATCTCAGGCCTGATCCTGTTCCACCATGCATTGAGGGATAAGTCTGATTCAAGTATAAAAAAGGCCATTCAGGGGTTCAGCGGGGCCCATCGTTATATTTTTAATTATCTGGAGGAAAATGTATTTCAACAAATGCCGGATCATATTCAGGAATTTTTGCTCAACACGGCCATTTTATCCCGGTTGCCGGTTACTTTTTGCGACACTTTTCTGGCCATTGACACGGCAAAAGATATCTTATGCGAACTTGAAGATACCTGCGCATTTACATTTTCAACCGATGAAGACCGGCAGACCTTTTTTTATCATCACCTGTTTCAGGATTATCTTAAAGCCAAATTAAAAATAAATTTGAATACCAAAGAAATAGGCGCGTTATACAACAATGCCGCCTTGCTGTATGAAAAGAATGATGAAGGTCAGGAAGCATTGAAGCATCATATCCTTGCCGGCAACATCCAGGATGCATCCAGGCTGCTCAACCACCTGGCAAGACCCATTATCAAACAGGGCCGTCCCCAGATGGTCAAATCCCTTCTTTCCATCATCCCCAAGCATTACATGGATGATGAACCCTGGTTCCAGTATCTTGAGGCAGGGTACCTGGGCCTTTGCAACCAATTGCAGCTGGCGGTAAAAGGGTATGAAAATGTATTAAAACTATTCCGGAAGCACAAGGATGTAGAGGGCGAGTGTATTTGCAGAATGGAGCTTGCTGAGTACTACTTGTCCATCGGCGACATGAAACGATCGGAATCCGAATACCGCAGCATTCTCAACAAAAACAAGCTGGACGCCTATCTGACTATTATCGTGACAGGATATCTGATCCGCGTTCTGGCCCTTTCAGGCAAAACATCAGATGCAGACCGGTATGCCAAAAAAGCCACAAAGCTTTTGGCTGAACTCAATGATGAAGTTTCGTTGAAAATGGGGCAGGCCTGGCTTGCGGTGGCCCAGGGGTACCGCTTTGCATTCTCGGGCAGCTACCGCAAGGCCATGGAGATGGGTGAACACTCAAAGGAACTTTTTGAATCCGTTGGCCAGTACCGGTTTCTTTTTTCCAGTTACTTTCTGATTTCCTATTCTTGTTTTTATCTTGGCTTATTTCCCGAGGGGAGCGCCGCTGCCATGGAAGGTCTTCAAACCGCCAGGGAAAAAGGTGGATTTGATGAATTTTCAAAATTCCTTAGGCTTTGGTATGCCAGGAACTGCCTGGAACTTGCAACAACCACCAGGCAAGAGATACTAAAGATACTGGATGATGGTAAAAAGAATCTGGCATCATTTAAGGCCAATGCTTTTCCTGAAGGGATTGCTCAAGCCTACCTGGTCTTGAGCAAAGCCTATATGAGAACCAATAATGTGATCCGGGCCCAGGATTGTCTGAAAAAAGGGATGAAAGTCCTAAAGGGCCACAAAATGCCCCTGATAAAAAATGAACTTAAAGTTGCCTTGTCAGAAATCCTGTTTTTTGCCAGGGAAAAGGAGCATAACCAGGAAGCCATGGCACTGTTAAAGGATGCGGAGCAGGAGTTGTATTATTCCGGGTGGCACATGTGCTGGATATCCAGGATTTATGCCCGCTACTACTGGGAGGCCGGCCACAAGGAAACCGCGTTCAAGTATATTGTTCATAGCCTGAAAATCGGTGAAGAAGAATCCTTTGATGACTGGATCATTGCCCAGAAAGACTGGATTATTCCCCTGCTGGTTGAATTGTTCTCCATGGCTTCCATGGCAGACTATATCAAACGGTTATTTTCCAAGATGGGCTCAGACATTGAACCTAAGCTTCTGGCTTTCAAATCCCATAAAAAAAAGGTGGTGCAAAAGGCGGCTGCCCAAATTTCAATTTGTCTTCCCAAACCACTTCCACCAGCCATTCGGGCCTATTTTTTAGGGCCGTTCAAACTCTTTATGGGAGACCGGCAGATCCATGCCCACACCTGGAAAAGCAAAAAGGCAAAAACCCTATTCAAATACCTCTTGTGCAAGAGAAACAACGGCTACCTGGACAAGGAAATCTTAATGGAATTACTCTGGCCGGATGAGGATCCCAAAAAAAGCGCCCAGCGGTTTCATGTAGCCCTGGCATCCCTTAGAAAAACCCTGGAGCCTGATATATTAAAAGGGATTAAGTCCAATTATATTATAAGATCCGGGCCTGCTTATAAGATTGATATGGGAGATCCGGGCTATCTTGATATTGAGGCCTTCCTGTCTTCTGTTGAAATGGCGAAAATAATTGATCAGCCGGAAAAAGCCATTGGCTATTATAAAAAGGCTCAATCCATCTACCAGGGGGACTTTCTTTCTGAAGATCCATATGATGCCTGGTGTGTGGATGAAAGGGAAAAATACAAACAGGCTTATCTGTCGGTATTAAAAAAAATAATGGATATTTATGAATTCCAACAGGATTATAGAGGCTGTATTATTACTGCCAATAATTACCTGAAAGCGGACAAATATGCAGAATCCGTTTTAAGGCGCCTGATGCTCTGCCATGCCAGAACCGGTAACAATCCCATGATTACCCAAATCTATGAGAAATTCAAAGAGACAATCTGGGCAGAGCTCAACTGTGAGTTAAGCCAAAAAACACAGATCCTTTACACCCAATTGTCCAGTTCAACATTTAATTTTATGTAGCTATCGCAATTGCCAAAGACTGGCTGGTGAAACTTACCGAGATGTGAAATATTCGGGATAAACCCATATTGGTTTCAAAAACAATCCTCTATTTTTTCACATATTCTCACACAAGCTTCCTCACAATTGTATGGTATCTTTATTTTAAAAAAATGAATATTACCACTGGCTCATGGGTAAAAAAATATCCGGATCCGGCGTGGGGAGGTCAAATGATAAGAATAGTTTTTTTGATATGCGTTTTACTGATGAGTGTTGCCACAGGATCAACCGGTGCGGCAACTTCAAATTCCAATGAACCCTATGAAGGGTATAACCTTTTTTCATCCTTGAATTCCAGGACCGTTTATCTGATGAACAATGACGGGAATATAGTCCAGTCCTGGGATACGGGCTACCGCCCGGGCAATGCCATATATCTGCTGGAAAACGGGGAGCTTCTGCATACAGGTAATGTGGGCAATTCCACCTTTAATGCGGGAGGTGCCGGTGGAATTGTGCAAACCATTGATTGGGATGGAACCGTCACCTGGGAGTATACCTACTCCAGCAGCACCTATCTTCAGCATCATGATGTGGAGAAGCTTTCCAATGGAAACATATTGATGGTCGCCTGGCAGTATAAAAGCTATGACGAGGCTGTTGCCGCCGGACGCAATCCTTCAAAGCTCACCAGTGGCGAACTCTGGCCGGACAGTGTGATCGAAGTCCGGCCCACCGGGACAAACACCGGGCAAATAGTCTGGGAATGGCATGTCTGGGATCATCTGGTACAAGACTATGATCCTTCTAAATCCAACTATGGGGTGGTGGTGAATCATCCTGAACTCGTCGACCTCAACTATACCATGACCTCTAATGCAGACTGGAATCATATCAATTCCGTGGATTACAATGAAGAACTGGACCAGATCGTGCTGAGCGTACACAATTTTAGTGAAATCTGGGTCATTGACCATAGTACCACCACGGAGGAAGCTGCCGGGCACACCGGCGGCAACAGCACAAAGGGTGGTGATCTGCTATACCGCTGGGGTAATCCCCAGACCTATGATGCAGGGAATTCAGGCGATCAGCAGCTTTTTGTCCAGCATGATGCCGAATGGATTGAAGACGGTTACCCGGGTGAAGGCAATATCCTTATATTTAACAACGGCCAGGGCAGGCCGGAAGGGAATTATTCGTCCATAGAAGAGATTACACCTCCTGTAAATACAGACGGCAGCTATACCTTTTCCGGCTCAAATTACGGGCCTGATGAACCGTTATGGACTTATTCGGCTGATAATCCCACCGATTTTTATGCTAAAAATATCTCGGGCCAGCAGCGGCTGCCCAATGGCAATACCCTGATATGCGAAGGACCCAGCGCCCATTTTTTTGAAGTGACTGATGCCGGAGAAATTGTCTGGGAATACTATGCCACAGGAAATGTTTTCAGGGTTGAACGATATGCTCCTGATTATTCCGGTTTTGACGGTACGGAACTGGATGACGGTGAGTCAGATGATAACGAATCAGATGATGGTGGCTCAAATGTCAGCTATGCCATTGTCGATACAGGGCAGGCCACCTGCTACGATGATAGCCAGGCCATCACTGCCCCCTCGGAAGGGGAAGCTTTTTACGGCCAGGATGCAAACTACAGCGGGAACCAGCCAAGCTACACCCTCAGCCAGGATGGCCTGACGGTTTACGACAATGTCACCGGACTGATCTGGACACAAAGTCCGGATATTGACGGGGACGGGGATATTGATGCAGACGATCAATTGAGCTTTGATGATGCAAAGGACTATGCAGATATACTTAATGCCGAAGACTTCGGCGGCTACAGCGATTGGCGGCTGCCGACCATAAAAGAACTTTATTCCCTGATGAATTTCACCGGTACGGACCCTGTCGCCACCAGCACGGATACGTCAATTCTGACGCCCTTTATTGATACAGATTATTTTGATTTCGGGTATGGCGATACAGATGCCGGCCAACGCATTATTGATGCCCAGTTCTGGTCCAGCAATGCTTATGTCGGCAATGTTTTTAATAATCAATCCGCCGCCTTTGGCCTAAACCTGGCAGATGGCCGGATCAAAGGATATCCCACCTGGCCTATTGTGAAGACATGTTATATCTATTTTGTCCGGGGCAACACCGATTACGGTATCAATAATTATGTTGATAACTCGGATGGGACCGTCACTGACTATGCCACCGGCTTGATGTGGTCCCGGGACGACAGCAGCAAGAGCATGAACTGGAAAGAGGCCCTGGCCTGGGTTCAGCAGGAAAATGATGAAAACTACCTTGGTTACAGTGATTGGCGGCTGCCCAATGCCAAGGAGATGCAGAGCATTGTCGACTATTCCCGGTCACCGGATACCACTGACTCGGCTGCTATAGATCCGGTGTTTAATATCACCCGGATCATCAATGAAACCGGAGAGGATGATTACCCGTGGTTCTGGACAGGCACCACCCACGCAAAGACCAACGGCGCCGGTTCAGCCGGTGTCTATATTTGTTTTGGCAGGGCCCTGGGTTATATGAATGGTTCCTGGATGGATGTCCATGGTGCCGGTGCACAGCGCAGCGACCAGAAGGGCGGCGATTTCAGCGGCTTGACTTATGTGGCTGACGGCTACTACTTTGATCGGAGTCCCCAGGGAGATGCCACCCGTATCTATAACCATGTTCGCCTGGTGCGTGATACTGAAATTAATACTAAAAATTATTGTCAAGCAGTGCCGGATCAAATTGTGCTTGATTCAATTTCAGGCACTACAGATGATTCCAGCCCTACTTTAACCTGGGAGGAGGATGCCTGTGCCACCTGGTATAAACTGTATCTGAAAAAGATCACAGGGGGTTATAAATATGTCCAGTGGTATGAAATTGAAGACGACTATGCAGATTATCCCGAAGTGGAATGCGTCAGCGGTCAGTGTTCAATTACTATAGATACTGTATTGGAAAGCGGATCTTACCAATGGTGGGTCAAGGGATGGAATGACATCGGGCCCGGTCAATGGTCCGATGTCATGGGTTTCAGCATTTCAGATTAAAAGCAAGGAAGATCCAGGGGCACCAGGCCTGCTATAAAGGACAAGAAGGCGTCCCCGGAATCGCAATTGACCCGTTCAACATTTAATTTGATGTCACAAACGCAAAACCCGCAATAAAAAAAGATATACCCCACAAATTATTTTGCAAATTAATCCATATTATTATAAGGTTCCTTTTAAAAAGAGCTGTAAACTTTTTACATTTATGAGGTTTTACCATTCATGCATATAATATTTTTTTCAACCAGCCCACCGCCTCCATCCTTTTAAGATAGTTGTCTTTAAAAAAATGAAGACCAGTAAATTCTATTATCTTTAAAGGACCTGCATTGGATTTCTCATCAGGCTAAGTTCCATTGTCTGATCAAGAGTGTTCGTATCATTGTTCTTATGCTTATTTATAGTGATTTCAAAAAAATATGTTCCAAAAAATAATATAAATAAATGGAATCACTTAAAAGCAAATCGATTTAGTATCAACCGGTTTCTATGCTTGAGGTGTGGAAACGATTATAACGGCATAAGACGTTCTTTTTTTATCTAATTCAGCCTTTAATTTTTTGTAACAAATCTTTAAATGCAAAGGCGTAGTATTATGCTAAAAAACAGGACGTTAACAGGGTCGGCAATTTCTGTCTTTTTAATGATGGTGGGTGTTGGTATGGCTGTGGCGATACTTCCGCAAAAAGTCATCCAATTAACCGGTTCCGGCAATTCAGTAGGCTTTCTGGCATCATCTTTTGCCATATCTTTTATATTATTTCAAATTCCCATTAGTATTTTTGCCGACAAGGTTGGGATTAAGCCCATTTTGTCCGGTGGCTATTGTTTGTGCTTTTGTATAGGCATACTATACTATTTTTCTAATACACCACTTTTGATTTTTATCGGTCGGTTCCTCCAGGGATTGGGCGAGGTTCCGGTCTGGGCGTTGGCACCGGCTTTATTGTCAATCCAATATCCCCGGGCAAAGGGTAAGGCCATCGGTATATATAATGCCTCATTTCACTTGGGCCTGACCATTGGACCGCTTCTTGGAATCATTTTAGCAAAGGTCTTCCCGGGGAATCAGTTGTTTCTTGTCTATGCCATATGCTGTTTGACTGGGGCCCTGGTCATTCAAATGGGAATTAAAAATATTCAGCATTGTCCCCAAACCAACAGAATCTCTTTTGATTGGAACAAGCTGATTGGCATTCTTTCAAAACCAATGGCTATGATTATATTGTTGGGAATCACCTTATACGGTGCTTGGTATGGTACTTTTATCACAGTGATTCCCGTTTTTTTAATTGAGACAAAAGGATTTGATTCTTTGAATATCGGGCTTTTCTTTTCCGCGTTTTACATTGGCGTCAGTCTTTCCCAGATTATCACAGGGCCGCTGTCTGATATTTTCGGCAGAGTAGGATTTATGCTGTTGGGGCTCATTTTAGCCATTGCCGCCCTTTTTTCTTTTCCATATTTTGATTCCCATTGGATCATCATTGTTCTTGGCATTTCAAGTCTTGGCTTGGGTATGTTTTTTTTGGCTTCATTGGCTTACTTATATGAAATGGTCCCTGACTCGATGAAAGCAAGCATATCTGGTGCATATTTTTTGTTTTGGGGCATGGGATATTTTAGCGGTCCGTTAATAATAAATAAACTTGAGATATCTTTAGGCACCGGCCGTGGATTTTTTTCTTTTTTATTTTTATTGCTGTGTGAAGTATTCTTATTGTTTGTTTTTAAAAGAATATGTACAGATACTGAATGTCCAAAATTACGGAGGCTATAGCCATTGGCAGCTTTCAACCATAAAGGCGCTTTAATCTCTGATGAATTTTATCGGTGCAAACCCGATTATAACTGGCACGGGTACATGAGGTTTGACAACCTGAATCTATAAAAATGAGAGTGCTGCCTCCAGCATTGAATCCCTACCTTTATTTAAATCAGCCTTGTCCGGTAAGGCATCTACGTGGGGGGCGATTCCTAGCTGTTCAAAAAAATTACCGGCTGCAGAATAAACTCTCTGGGTAGACAGGGTCACCATCCATCCATTGGGGAGCGTTCTCGGAATTTCTGCGGAAAAGATACCAAATGTTGTCTCTCCAATTACGGTTACATTATTAAGATCCTTCAGCAGCATGACCTGGAGCTCTCCAGCACTGACCGTGTTGCCGCTGGTCAGCACAATGATGGGTTTTTCCAGAAAAGAAATGCCTTGGGGTTTAATATATTCTGTAATTGGATCATCGAATTTGTCATGGCCTTCTGACCGGACACGGTAAGAATATGCTGCCTGCCGTTCAGATATCAACCGGCTGGTTAAATCCAGGACCAGATCCCCGGAACCCCCCATATTGAACCGCAGGTCAATAATTAATGCATCCATTGTCGAAAAATCGGCCATTATCTGGTCAACGACATCCGGGAATATAGCCCTGTCTTTTTTATATCCGCACATAAGACTCAGTATGGAAAATGTATCCGGATATGCCTCGGGTTCGGCATATCCATCATAGGTCAGGACATTCATATAGCCGATCCTGTTATCAATGGTACCAAACAAGATATTGCCCAGTTTATTATTTTCCATGGAAAATGAATCCAGGTAAGATACAATGTTCATGATGTATTGTTCCTGGTTTTGGATCATCCAATAAGAAGGGGACAAGTCCAGAGGTCTTGACGTGGCCTGTCTTTGGCCTTCAAAATCAAGCAGCATGGTATGCCCGTCATTGAGAAGAGATATCATTTCAACAAAAACCTGCCATAGTTCATCATCTGTCATATCTGGCGTGATCCTGGGCAAATATTCATTATAAACTTCTTTCCAGTCCAGATCAGGAACAAGATCAAACAGTGCATAGTATTCGTTAAAAGTGGCCCAGAAAACATCAAAATTTATTCCAGGATCAGGGGTGGGTGATGTGATTTTTGCATCGGGCAGTTTGTCGAGAACATCGGATATGCTCATCAGGTAATCAAGGGTTTCAACCTCACATCCCTGGTAATTAATCATATTGTCATGGATAATACCGTCACCCAGCAGAAAACAGCTTTGCTCAGTTACCTCAAACCAATTGTATTGATCATCCTTTATTTCAATGACAAACCCGTTACCCCTTGTCCGCAAATATTTGGGACTATTGGTTTCAAATGAAGCCGTGACAGTCCTCGAACGGTCCATGGTTATTATACATTCTCCAATACCACTGCAGTCCCCGCCCCAACCCGCAAACATGAATCCTTCATCTGCTTTTGCCGTCAGTACCACCTGTTTGTCTTTGCTGAAAAAATCCCGGCACTCATCCGGGCAATAAATACCTCCGATATTGCTTGTCACCATCCCTGTGCCATTACCTTTTTGGGTAATGGTCAATTCATTTAAGATGCCATCGCCGCTGTCAAGGCAGCCGATTAGGAACTGGGAAAGGATCAGAAACACACCCAACAGATTTAACCCTGATAGTTTTATCATTATCATTTTTGCACCCCCTGTTTATTCATAGTCGCAAATGTTTAGCTAATTTAAGCAGTCTTTCCTGGTGAAAACGACTATAGAGGGAAATGGATGCGATTTGCGATCAAAACCGGGCGAAGTGTCATATTTGGGGGGCGAACCAGATGATATTATGGTTAAGCTGCCGGGAGTATATGCCTATCGGTCGAGCCATTTTTTAAATAGTTTTACTTTTTTGCGGCTGACAATGACATCGTGTTTATGTGCCGGGCTTAAGGAAAGTTTCAGGCGGTTGTTGAACCATTTGTGGACCGATTGAATAGCAGAAAAGTGTACAACCATCTGACGGTTGATTCGGTGAAACTGTTTCGGATCAAGTGCCTTTTCCAACTCATCAAGGCTCTGGTCAAGGATATAGGTTTTCCCTTTGCAAGTTTTGAGACGAACCAGCTGGTCTTCAATAAAAAAATAAGCCAGGTCCAAACAGGATATGGAGTGAAATGCCTCCCCTGATTTCACCAGGAACCTGGATTTATATTCCTGTTTCATGGCAGCAAGATGATTCATCAGGGCATTGAGTTCGGGGCCAGGGTTCTTCATAGCGCCCTTTTGGGAAACTCGGTGATATTTGCGGATGCTCTGCTCAAGCTCATTAGAATCAACAGGTTTGAGAAGATAGTCAATGCTGTTTACCTTGAATGCTTGAATGGCATACTGGTCATACGCTGTTACAAAAATCAGCGGGCATTCAGGCTCAATTGCATCAAATATTTCAAAGCAGATCCCGTCTGCAAGCTGGACGTCAACAAAGGCAAGATCAGGCGCGTCATTTTCCTTGAACCAGCAGACAGCATCGTCAACACCCTCGAGGACGGCAAGGATTTTAGTGGATGGGTCCATTGCTGTAAGCAGTTTTTTCATCCGCTGGACAGCAGCATATTCATCCTCTATGATAACGATATTCATGTGCTCACCAGATCCAGCCTGTTATGGGGCTTTGGCCCTGTGGTTAATAAAGGGATTTTTACTGTGAAAAAATTTTTTGAGGGCATCACCAAAACATTTTTTTCAGTGAAAAACTTATATTGATTTTCTAAATTGTTCAACCCGATTTTGTGGGACTTTTCAAGAGACTTTTTTTTCTGAAGGTTATTTCTAACTGTTATATATGCCTCGTCTTCTATGAAGATATCTATGGTTAAAGGGCGGCTTTTTGAGATCACATTATGTTTTAAGGCATTTTCAAGCAGCAGTTGAAGACTTAAAGGCGGTATGCTTTCTTTATATTTTTTTTGCGGGATATTGATATGCACTGAAAGTGTGGACTTAAACCGCATGGATACAAGCGTAATATAAGAATTGATGAAAGCCATTTCCCTGGCAACGGTGACCAGCCTTCTATCCCTGGTCTGGAGCAGATATCGGTAAACTTTTGACAATTCCTGGATATACTCCACGGCAAGCTCCTGGTTCTCCTCTATCAATGTCATGAGTGTTCCCAGGGTATTGAATAGAAAATGAGGGTTCATCTGGTTTTTCAATGCCTCAAGTCGGGCCTTAAGGTTAGCCTGCTTCAGCGATGCCAGTTCCTGCTTGTTTTCCGATAATTTCAGGGCAGCGGTCTTAGCCTGCTGAACCATGTGGCTGTAGTGATCTGCCAGGGCATAGCCGAATGAAACCATCAACCCAAGAATCCCCAAGCCATAATAGTATCCGCCAAACCCTATTATGCCCAATTCATGAAGCACATCAACACAGGCAGTGGCAGCAAATATCATGATACCGGCCAACGCCATACGTGATGCCTTAACTGACAAGGCTGGTGATGACTTTGAATTTATTATTGATATCAAAGCAAAGACAATGCTGACAGATGCAAACAGATCCCCCAAAAAAATCAACTGAGGAATAATATCGGCCAGAAACCAGATGCCGGCTGCAATGGCGACAAGAATCTGGACTTGCCATAACCTTCGCAGGATCCGTCCCAAACCGGAGACAAAAATTTGTTCTACAAAGGCCAAAATGCCAATTGGAATCAATAAGGAGGCAATAACTTCTATGGTGAACCACAACCGGTATCCAAAGCCAAAAGCCGCGAGCACAGGCATGAGATTCAAATAACTGATACCCGAAGCCACCAGGAAACAACCAAATGAGAGAAAAGGGAAGTATTTTTGGTTGAACCGGATAAAAAACAGGACCAGCAACAGGATGCCGGTAAAAAGAAGTACTGCGCCCAGGCAGAATAGCGGCACTTGGAACCGCAAGGTATCCAGCGTATCTTTCTCAGCCAACGGGATAAGGTCTCGGATATCACCTGCATAAAGCAATTCCATTGGCCCCAGATCGTAGGGGTGGCTGTATGGAATCATAAGATACAGCTCAACCGGATCATTTTTTGCATCCTCTGTCCTGTTACGGGGAATCGGGATGATATGCTTAAAAAAGATGCCGCGGATCTGGATCGGTTTCAATGACCCGGGCAAATGGATTTTTCCGGCTTCATAGATTTTTTTTTCTTCCAGATAAACTTCAAGTCCGTCTATATACCCCTTAATATATATACCCGGCTGTTCCCAGGTTTTAGCAGGTATCCTGCACAGCAGCCACAAACTGTTATGATCCATTATCCCTTGTCCCATAAATTGAGATAGGGGCTTCCAGTCGCCTTTTTCCGGGCTATGGATGTCAATCCCCAGGGCATATTCAATCTTGGTAAACTCAATTTTTTGTGGAGCAAAGAAAGGTTCTGCCGCTGCTTCGAAATGGGTGTAGACCAATAAAAGAATGATAATGACAGCTTGGATTATCGATTTCATGGATTTCACTGCAACTGCCTTCAAAAAAGAACCTGCAATAGATTCATGAGCGGTGTTTGATTGGCATTGGCCGAGCGTTCACTGTCCCTTAAAAAGATGAATCCAAAAGACCTTTGTTGGCCTTGTGTCAATTTTACTATGAAATTCATCCTGAAACGGTACCATACTCCTATCTTGCACTCAATGTATTATTGAAGTCCTGATGTGGTCAGGGATATGCCTTTTTTATTGTTATTGTGGCATGTTATGGAATTTGATGGTGGATTTGGGGAAGCAGGCCAAAGGTTGATTCATTCTGATTTCAGTTCAGTCAGCTCGAATACGGGCCAGGCCATATATTAATTTGAAATTATTTGGAATGCATTTTTATACCCCACGATTGTTCATCTATGTTGTGGAAGGGAATGGGGTCATATTTCCATTGCCTGTATGAAATGTCCTCCAAGATTTTATATTGGTGCCCAATCCTTTCTAATCCCTTATATATGGCATGTTTGTCTCTGCTATAGTGAAATTTTATTTCCAAAATAGTCAAGTTGGCATGAAGGGGTGTGTGAAAAAGCCTTCGCTTTTGAGCGATATGAGTTTGAAAAAGCAAAATAGATATTGATCAGATAAAAATAGTCTTTTTTAACCCATTGTAATATAACGTTTTTTTGGATTAGCAAGTCGTTTGGCATCTTAATTGCGATATAATATATAGGGTTGATACAAATTTTTCAATTCATGGAGATTGTTATGAAAGCTAATAAAACAAACAGATTGGAGAATAAAATCATGAAATGGTGCCGATTGGTTGTTATTAGTTTGACAGGTTTGTGGTTTATATCCGGGACAGCCGGTGCGGTTGATCTGGAATTGTATGATAATTTTCATACCCTGGGTGTGATTGTCACTCTTGAATCAGGCGAGGATCCTGATGAAAATGCAGCGGTCCAGGTCGAATACCGGGAAACAGGCGGGGCATGGAAAACATCATTTCCTTTAACCCGGACAGAGGATGTGCGGTTTGTCGGCACTCTGTTCTTTCTTGAGCCAGGCACGCTGTATGATGTCCGGGTGTCTTTTTCAGACCCGGGCGGGATTTTGGACGGCACCATACTTGATGCGACCCGGTCCACACGTTCGGACATCGCAGTTCCCCAGACAAACGCAAGTCTTTACGTGGCCCCTGATGGCAGCGGAACAGAGTGCTCGCCGTCATCTCCCTGCGCACTTTTGCAAGGTGTTTCACAGGCCCAGCCAGGGGATGAAGTTGTCTTGACCAGTGGCGTATATTATGAAGGTGACATCGATATACCACGCTCCGGCAGTTTGAGTGCACCCATTGTTATCCGGGGGGACCAGACAGGGAGTGCCATCGTGGATGGATCAGATCCTGCAACCTTTTTGTGGTCTGATGCAGGCCAGGGGGTTTATCATACCACCGTGAATATCTCCGGAACCCATCTGGTCACAGCAGATGGCCGGCGCCTGTTTCCATATAATGACCTTTCAACCCTGGAAACACTATCCCATGAAGTTCCCGGGTTTTATGCCGACGGATTTGATTTGTATGTCCATCTTGAGAACGGGGACGATCCCAATAACTATGACATCAGTGTATCCCGTTTCAATCTGGCCTTTATGGTGGAAAAAGATTATATCTATTTTCAGAATATTCATTTCAGATATTTTGGGACGGGAAGCTGCTCCAAGGTGCTTTATCTGAATAATGCCAATAACATCCTGGTTGAGAACTGCAAGTTTGAGGTAAATGATCTGGGTGTCGGGCTTAAAAGGGCGTCAAACCGCAATGTGATCCAGAATAATGAATTTTTTGATACTATTTTTGAATGGCCCTGGAGCCCGACAAAGACAATTTCCAAACTGGAATCCGGGGCCATAAGATTTTATGATCCCACAAACGGCCGGGGTAATATCATTCGGAATAATACGTTTCACGATTATTTTGACGGTTTTGGTGTGGCACCCATGAGCACCACGGTGGTGACCAACGAGACCGACGTATACGGCAATCTGGCTTACAATATCGGGGATGACGGGGTTGAGGTTGACGGGAGAGCCTCCAATGTAAGGCTCTGGGATAATGTATTCCATGATGTCCTAATGGGTATTTCCCTGGCCCCGGTATATGACGGGCCGGTCTATGTCATCCGCAACCTGATTTATCGGACCGGGGCCGCCAACAGTGATTATTCAGGCAGTCCTTTCAAGTTTAACAGCGGATATGCCAAATCCGGAACCATGTATCTGTTCCATAACACCTGCAGCGCAGAGCTTCCGGGCAATAACGGGATTTATATCAAAGCGCCCGGTACCTGGGAGAATATCGTATCCAGGAACAATATTTTTGCCGGGACCAGCTATGCTATAAACAATTACAATACGAGCCAGCCGGTTGATCTTGATTATGATGCTCTTTTTACCAGTTATCCTAATGAGTTTGTTTACTGGGGAGGAGGCAGCAGCAGCCACATGAGGGATCTTGCCACCTTTCAAAACGAGACCTTGCAGGAATTGAACGGGTTGAATGAAAATCCTGAATTTATTGATTCATCTGCTGCAAATTATCAGTTGTCTTCATCCAGCCTCCTGATTAATGCCGGTGTGGTATTGCCTGGAATCAATGACGGATATTCAGGCCTGAAACCAGATATAGGTGCGTTTGAGACGAATGAAGACTGCGCAACAGATTTGGACCAAGATCAGGATGTGGACGGCAAGGATCTGGCATTGTTTGCAATTAACCCGGATTTGGATTGTATAACTGCCTTTGTACAAGTGTTTGGACAATAAAGCTGATAAATAATTTGGCCGGAATGAAAAATTTCGCGGATTTGGTACCCCTTTTTGAATACTTCCAATTAAATGTCATTGGATTGATTGATGAAGTCACAAAACTCAACAAAGGCATCATTCAGTTTTTCAAACAAATCCCGGGCAAGGGTTTTATTCTCATCCCTTCCGGCCTTTTCAAGCAAATAAGCAGCCTTTGACAAGTTATGCGCTATCAGGTTGGCTGCTCCGCCCTTGATGGCGTGTGCTTCGGCTTCAATTCGCTGAAAATCGCCGGAGGCCACTGCAGATTTGATAATCTTTAATTGCTCATCTACATTTTGAATGAACTCATCCAACATGTTTTTAAAAAATTCATCGTCATTTTCAAATTCTTCAATGGCCTTAGGAATATCCATGGGTACAGGATTACCGGTTTGGTCCCAGTTTTTTTCTATTGTTAAAGAAAAATCGGCAGGGTCATTTTTATCAGTGGCCCGGGTTTTGATATTCATGGTCCATTTGTTGGCTATGGCAAGTAAGTTGTCTTTTTTAAGCGGCTTTGAAATATAATCATTCATTCCTCCTTGGATGCACTTCTCCTGGTATCCCTCTAAGGCATGGGCAGTCATGGCTATGATGGGTATCATTTGCTCCAGGGAATGGCTGCCTGCCATCTGCTGTTCAAAGTTTCTGATTTGACGCGTGGCCTCATGTCCATCCATTTCAGGCATTTGAATATCCATCAACACAAGATCAAAAGGCCTTTTTTTAAAAAGTGAAACAGCCATGATGCCGTTTTCAGCCAGAACCACATCATATCCGGCCCCCTGAAGGTGTTTCATGGCGATCTGCTGGTTGGTGGGGTAGTCTTCAGCCAGCAGAATTCTGATCCCTTTGCCCTGGGCCTCTTTTATTGAATGCTTGGTGACAAGGGATCTTGCTTCATTACCAGTGGATTGAGCCATTTGAAGTACATTGCCCATGGTTATCTGAAGGTCTTTTTTTTCCAGGGGTTTTATCAGGTATCCCCCAATACCGACATCCCGGCAGGCTTTCCCATCCCCAATACTTGCCATGGCGGTCATAAGAATTATGGGAATCTTTCTAAGCCGGCCGTCCTCCCGGATTTTTCGCGCAAAATCAAATCCGCTGAGCCCGGGCAGATAGGCATCCACCAGAATCAACTGAATTTTACGGCCAATGCCTTCCTTATTCAACATATCAAACGCCGTATCTCTGTCCCGCACAATGTGCGGGATACAACCAAAATCAGTCAGGTATTCAAAAACAGTCTGATTGTGGGCATCATTATCATCCACTACCAGAA
>JAAEMC010000838.1 GCA_024225895.1 Desulfobacteraceae bacterium
AAGATGAGATAAAAACGTTGTCAGGCCCCATTGAGGTGAAACAATTCCCTTCTGGTTTTTCAAATCTGACCTATCAGATAACAGCCAGTAACAGGCAATTGATCCTCAGGCGGCCTCCCTTTGGGACCAAAGCCAGGTCTGCCCATGACATGGGAAGGGAATTCAATATTCTAAAAGCCCTTTACAATGTATTTCCATACTGCCCCAGGCCCTATGTCTATACAGAAGATGAATCTATCATTGGTTCTTCTTTCTACATCATGGAAAAGATTTCCGGAATCATCCTGAGAAAAAATCTGCCGCAGGGACTGTCTTTCACACCGGAGCAGGCAAAAATGCTCAGCCAGTCTTATCTTGACATCCAGCACAAACTTCATTCAATTGATTATAAATCGATCGGTCTTGAGAATTTTGGAAAACCCGAGGGATATGTGAAACGGCAGGTTGAAGGATGGGGCAAAAGATACACAAACGCCCGAACAAAAGATGCCCCTGATTTTCAAGATGTCATGGCATGGCTTGAAAAGAACCGGCCGCCGGATTGTGAAAAACCCGGAATCATTCACAATGATTACAAACTGGACAATGTGGTGCTTGATCCTGAAAATCCCACAACCATTATCGGTGTTCTAGACTGGGAAATGGCAACCATCGGGGATCCGCTCATGGATCTTGGAAGTTCACTTGCCTACTGGGTCCAGAAAAATGATTCCACCCAAATGCTGTCCATGAGAACCCTGCCCACCCATACAAAAGGTTTTCTGACAAGGGATGAACTGGTTGACAGATATCTTGAAAAATCCGGATTGAGAATTGACAGTTTTAATTTTTATCTTGTTTTCGGCATGTTCCGCCTTGCGGCCATCGCCCAGCAGATTTATTATCGTTACTTCAACAAGCAGACCAGGGACAAACGGTTTGCCATGCTTATTTTGGCTGTTCGAATTCTTGAAAACGAAGCAAACAATATAATCCTCAAAAGTTGAATCTGTTAAGGAGACGATAAACAATGCCTTTTGAAAAGGAACTTGCAATATTTGCCGAGAAGAAAAAACATGCCATGGGCATGGGCAAAAAGGAAAGTATTCAACGCCAACATGCAAAGGGAAGATATACGGCAAGGGAAAGAATCGATCACCTCCTTGATCCGGGTACTTTTTTTGAAGTCGGTATGTTTGCCCACTCTGATATGCCGGGAATGGAAGAAAATTCACCCTGCGATAGCAAGATTACAGGTTTCGGTAAGATCTCCAACCGGCGGGTGGCTGTTTTGGCAAACGATTTCACGGTTATGGCTGCAACATCCAGCAGAATAGCAGGCAGAAAAGAGGGCGAACTCAAACAATATGCCACCTGCAAAGGGATTCCCATCATTTACCTGGGAGAGGCAGGCGGCGCCAGGATGCCTGATATAATGGGTTCTAAAGGCCTTTCTTCCTTTGGAGGCAATGGTTTCGACACTTACCTTAAAATAATGAGCCGTGTGAGGCAGACCCCAATGGTTACGGCTGTCTTAGGTGAATGTTACGGTATGCCCACCTGGATGGCCTGCCTTTCTGATTTTGTTGTTCAGGTCAAAGGCACGGCAATGGGAGTCTCGGGCCCAAGGGTTCTTGAAATGGCACTTGGTGAGACGGTTACGGATGAAGAACTCGGCGGTTACAGGATTCACAGTGAGATTACAGGAATGATTGACCGGGTTGCAGAAAACGAGGATCAATGTTTTAAGATTATCCAAGATTACCTGAGCTATCTGCCAAGTCATAACAGCCAGCTTCCGCCGGTCTTTCGGGTGCCGGACGGTTCAGGGGACAAAATGGGTCAAATCCTTGATTTTCTGCCTGAAAAAAGGAGCCGGACCTATGATATGCTTCAGGTTTTAAATTGTATTGTAGACAGGGAAACAATTTTTGAGATAAAACCTGAATTTGGGAAATCAGTAATTACTGCACTTGCAAGAATAAACGGCAAATCCGTTGGAATTGTCGCAAATCAGCCGCTTTTTCTGGCAGGAGCTATGGATACGGACGGTATAGACAAGGTCACAGGTTTTCTATGTCATTGTGATTCATACAATATACCGCTGTTGTTTTTTCATGATATCCCCGGCTTTCTTGTTGGAAAGGAGGCAGAAAGAAACAGGGTCAGCGCCAGGGTTATGAATTACATGAATGCACTGGGGCTCGTATCGGTTCCCAAGATTTCGGTTATTATCAGGAAAACATTCGGCATGGCTTTCTGGAATATGTGCGGTTCAGGATGCGGCACGGATTTTCTGGTTGCCTGGCCCAATGCTGAAATAAGCTTTGTTGATCCCGTTATTGCTGCCAATGTCGTTTATGGGGGAAAAACGGTTGATCCTGCTGAAAAACAGGAACTTATTCAGTCCATGGTAGATGATGCATCCCCGTATGGGGCAGCCGGTCTTTTTAACATTCATGATGTGATCGAACCCGAAAAAACACGGGAGTACATTATTGAGGCCCTTGAAATCGCACAGGACACAGTTACTAAAGGGATCAGTGAACACAAACTGGCCAATTGGCCCACCAAATTTTAAGGTGTATTAAATGGAATACAAAAATTTTCTTCGCATTGTTCCCGATTCAAGAATTGACATATGTAGGAGTGTCTATGAGGAATACAAGGATACAATAAAGATCAAAAAAGAAAAAACAGTCATTAATAATCTGAAGAAAATTTTTGATGCTACCTTGAAGATAGGCATTGAAAAAGGATTCCAGGCAATGACCATGCGTGATTTAAGTACGCGTTCAGGTCTAAGCATGGGGGCGCTTTACTCATATTTTTCAAGCAAGGAGGAGATTCTCAAAGTTTTTTTAAGTGAAGGGCGAAGAATTATCGGCCGGATTCTTGTTGAATTGATCGAAAAGGAAAAAGAGCCCGCGGCAAAGCTCATCACTGCAGTAAAAGCCCATCTTTTTTTAACAGAAAAAATGCATAAATGGTTCTATTTCTCATATATGGAGGCCAAAAACCTGAGCAGCGACGAAAGAGAGAATGCCATCCAAAGTGAGCTTTACACCGAAAAACTGATTGAAGACATCCTAATTGAGGGTCACCAAAAGGGCATTTTCAGGGATATCGATCATTCACTTGCTGCGAGTGTGATAAAAGCCATGCTTCAGGACTGGTATTTAAAACGGGGAAAATACTCAAAAAGGAAAGTAAATGTTGATCAATATGCAGAATTTATAATCATTTTTATCAACTCTTTTTATCTTAAAATATAATGTAGGTGAGCATGAATAAATATGTATTGCCTGGTTATAAAAAACCCGAACCCAGCAAAGAACAATCTGAGAACCATTGATACATCCGATGACTTAGAGCGATTCCCAAAATAAAGTTCCTAAAAACATGATAGATTAATGGAATCGCCTTTGAGCAAATCGATTGT
>JAAEMC010000839.1 GCA_024225895.1 Desulfobacteraceae bacterium
ATAATTTTCCTGCTCAAATTTATTTGGACGACAAACAATAATCGCACGCAAGGGCAATTTTTTTGTCGCATTTAAACTATTCAAAAAATAATAGCCATGGCAAAAGAAAGTATAAATAAAATTTTTGAGTGTAATGCTAATGGGCGTAATAAAACCACGCCTTTACGAGACATTTTTAAAAAGACAGAACCTGATCCGTCTTACCAAAACAACCTGGATCTAATCCAATTGGCTTTAAAATTAAAAATGATTAATAAAGAAAAACAAAGCCGGATCATGGCCCGCATAGATGAACAACAGCTCAAAAAGAATGCCGGGTATTCAGTTACAGATATTTTTATTCAAGATAATTATATTTCTAAATTGGACCTCACTTTTCTGATCACGTTGCAACGCTATTTAAAAGACAGGGAACTCGATTATAGGTTTGGTGAACTTGCCGTTGCCAATGGATATACCACAAAAGGAAAAATAAAAGATGCCCTGGCACATCAGAACCGGTATTTTGCAGATACAGGGCAGAATATTAAAATCGGCGACATTCTGATTAAACGAAACCAGCTCTCCCCCCAGAACGTTGCCGCCATTCTCTTAACACAGAACAGGATTAAAGATGAATTTCTGGCCAATACGATCAATGATCTGGCCTCGTCTGAAAAAGAAAAATTGGAATTAAGCCGAAGGTTTGGGGCCATTGCCATTAACAATGGTTATACAAACCGTGAAAAGGTCATTGAAGCATTGATGATCCAGCAAACTATTCTTCGGACCGGGAAAAAGAAAAAATTCTTAGGTGAAATTCTTAAAGAGATTGGTGCCATCAGCGAGGCAGATGTTGTCACCATTTTAAAAGAGCAAAAACAATTTGAAAAAGACCGGCTGAACCTGGAAAAGGCCTTACAGCTCCTTCATTTGAAACTGTCTCCACCCCTTTAAAGTCAATTTATAATGATTGGCAAAATAGTTTTTGCGAAAAACCAAATAATATATGGCAATCGTCAAAAACCCGGCTCATTAATTTTCAGACTTAAGTTTTACGGAATATATTTATGGCATTTGGTATATCAGATATAACATTGATCTTTATTGAGGCCGGCCCCTCTTTTAAATGGTCGTCAACGTTTTTCCCTGGTTGATCTTTTCAATGCTGATCAAAGCATGTTTTTTCACATTGGATATATGCTTGGAAAGAACTTTTGCAGCACCTTCAAAATCCTTTTTTTCCACACGGCCGTAAAGCTGTATATGTTCTGAATCAACTGTATCCATGGGGGTGACAAACAAAATATTGCCCCGGTATTTTAAATACAAAAGATCAAACAGGTGTTTTAATGTATTGATCTGAATGGTACAGCCGGAAAGTTCGGCCAGCACCAGATGAAATTCCATGTCTTTTAAAAGGCGTTCCCTTAAATAAATATCCCTGACCGCATTCAGGTGATTGTTTAAAGCTGTTTTCAACTTTTTTTGGCCTTGTTTGGTAATCCTTGCAATGGTTTTTTCCAAAAGGGAAATTTCAATCAATTCCCTGAAATCATATATCTGGGTGATTTCTTCAAGGCTGATCTCTTCAGTATAGTAGCCCCGGTTAGGCACATGCCTGACAAGCCCCTGGAATTCCAGTCTTTTTAATGCCTGAATAATGGGGGTTGTGCTCATACCCAGCCGCTCGGAAAGGTCCCGGTAGGAAATCTTCTGGCCCGGTATGATCTCATTTAAAAAAAACAACCGCCGGATACCCATATACGCTTCCTGGGTAAAATCATCTTTCTTTTTTTGTTTTTGTTTTGCTTTTGGTGCCATGGCCAGTAAATAACCTAAGAAACCAAGAAAATCAAGTCATGGACTTTATTTATTTTTTTGCACACTTCAGAAACCTTGTAAATAGCGGAAACAACTGTAATTAAAGGTTTTTTAATATTTTATTCTCTCATGTTTTTTTCTTGACTTTCCCTGTTTCAACGTGTAAAAAATACAAATCTGATTAAAAATTTAATCAGATTTATAATCAGATATTATGAAACAACCAATGGATAAAACAACCTATGATTATTCGATTGATTATGTGTAAGGGAGTTTAAAATGACCGTATCATTCATGGAAGGAAACGAAGCAATTGCCAGGGGAGCCATTGCTGCGGGATGTTCATTCTTTGCAGGATATCCCATCACACCTGCCACCACTATTTTTGCCAGCATGCTAAAGCTGCTGCCCCCTAAAGGCGGCATCTGTGTCCAGGGAGAGGATGAAATCGCCTCCATGGGATATTGCATGGGCGCGGCCATGGCCGGAAGAAAAGTTTTAACCGCTACATCCGGACCCGGCATCAGTCTTTACAGCGAACAGATCTCTTTTGCCATTGGCTCTGAAATTCCCATGGTAATTGCGGATGTTCAACGTTTAGGACCCTCAACAGGGTCTGCCACAAGGGGCGCGGACAGTGACATACAATTTTTAAGATGGGGAAATACCGGCGGGGTTCCGGTGATTGTACTTTCTCCCAAAGATGCTGAAGACTGCTACCTTTTAACTGTTCACGCCTTTAATTATGCTGAAAAGTACAGATGCCCCGTTTTTGTCGCCTCCAACAAGGAGATCGGCATGACCCGGGAAAGCGTGGATCTCGATGCCATTGCCCTGCCTGATTTGATAAAAAGGACACCTTACAAGGGAGACAACTTTATTCCCTTTGAAGCCCCTGAAAACAGTGCGCCGCCCTTTTTACCAATTGGCTGCGATACCCTGGTCAGGCAGACATCATCCACCCACGGCCCGGACGGGTATATCACCATTGATCCTGACACCATTGCGCAAGTCCAGCAAAGATTAAAGGACAAGATCCTTGCCAATGAAGAGGAACTCACCCTTTATGAAGAAAAAATCCGACCTGATGCCGATACTTTAGTGATCTGTTACGGTGTAACCTCCAGAGCTGCAAACCAGGCCTGTGATATTCTTGCTGAACAAGGAAAGCCGGTTTCCACCCTTACCTTGAAAACACTATGGCCTGTTCCGGAAAAACTGATCAAAGAAAAGGCCAAAGACTATAAAAATATTATCATGCTGGAAATGAACCTGGGACAATATGTCGGCGAAATCAAAAAGGCCCTGCCCCAAAAAGAGGTCCGGTTTTACGGTCAGATGAACAGGGTGCTCATCACACCCAAAACCATCATGGAGGTCATTGAAAATGAATAGTTTTTTAAATACACAACGTCCCCCTGTCTTCTGCCCGGGCTGCACCCATGAAAAAATTACCAAAGACCTGGACAAAGCCCTGATTAAATTGGGCCTCCCTGCTGACAAAACTGTTATTGTCAGTGATATAGGCTGCTCCGGACTTTTTGACACCTTTTTTAACGTCCATGCCTTCCACGGAATCCATGGCCGTGCTTTGACATATGCCTCGGGCTTAAAGCTTGCTAACCCGGATCTGAATGTGATTGTGACCATGGGCGACGGCGGCCTTGGCATTGGCGGAGCCCATGTTTTGGCAGCCTGCCGCAGGAATGTGGATTTAACCTTGATTATTTTGAATAATTTTAATTTCGGCATGACCGGCGGCCAGTATTCCATGACCACCCCAACTGATGCCGTGGTCAGCTCCGAGTTTCTCAACCAGGCGGAAATCCCCTTGGATATCTGTGCTGTAGCGCAAAGTGCCGGCGCAACCTATATCAACAGGTGTTCAGGCCTGGGAAAATCCCTTCCTGACATCCTTGTTCAGGCCATGCAGTATAAAGGTCTTTCTGTTGTTGAAACATTGGGGATGTGCACCGGCCGCTATACCAAAATGAATCGGCTGACTCCTAAAGTCATTGACGAAATGATAGAAACTCTGCCGCCTTATTCTGGTGAAGTTGCAGCCAATAAACGCCCGGAATACGGGGAGCAATACCGGAAGCTGGCAAAGAATTCAAAATATCCTGAACCCGTAAAACTGGAAAGCAAATCATCAGGCTCCGGCCTGGGCCGCCAGGAAGTTGTTATTCTGGGCAGCGCCGGTATGCGGATTGTCACAGCAGGCGACATTGTCTGTTATGCAGGTATTTTATCCGGCATGAATGCGTCCATGAAAAACGACTATAATATTACAGTGCTTCGAGGACAATCGGTCAGTGAAATTATCCTTTCTCCGGAAAAAATAGGGTATACCGGGATTGAAGCTCCAAGTATCATACTTGCTTTAAGCGACGAAGGAGTACAAAGACGGATCAAGCTCTTTGACAAACTTTCAAGCGAGACCTTTATCTTAAAAGAAAAAAGCGTCGCCATCCCGGATGTGGATGCCAATATCCTTGAGATTGATTTTAAGGAACATAAAGTTACCAGGCAGGACTGGGCCTTGGCTTCCCTTGCCATTATCGCATCCAAAGGCATTGGCTTTAATATGGATATGCTCAACATAGCGTTAAAAGAACGCTTCAAGCCAAAAGTACTTGAAATCGCAATGAAAACCATCAACAAATTTGTCTGAATTAAAAACGCCCGCAGCATATTTCATGCTGCG
>JAAEMC010000840.1 GCA_024225895.1 Desulfobacteraceae bacterium
GAAGCACTTAGGCTTGTTGTTAAAAAAACCATGGAAAAACGAGAGTTGTTTTTGAGCAATATCCGTTTGCAAGGTCAACTTGAAAAAAAATATACATTTGAAAATATCATTGGAACCAGTGAAGCCATGATGGTTGTTTTCAAAACCATCAACAGTATCAAGAACTCAAAGGCAACTATCCTTATCCATGGAGAGACGGGTACAGGAAAAGAACTGGTTGCCAGAGCAATACACTTTAACAGTGACAAGGCTTCAAAGCCTTATCTTCCGGTTAACTGCGCAGCACTCAGTGAGAACCTTTTGGCAAGTGAATTGTTTGGTCATGTAAAAGGCGCATTTACCGGTGCAATAGCAGACAAGACGGGGCTTTTTGAGGCTGCCAGCGGAGGAACTATATTTCTTGATGAGATCGGGGATATCGGGACAGGGCTTCAGCAGACCTTCCTTCGGGCTTTGGAGAACGGAGAAATACAGCAGGTGGGTTCTTTTGAAAGGAAAAAGGTTTGGGTAAGAATTATAGCGGCGACAAACAAAAATCTTGAGAAAATGGTTGAGCAGGGCAGTTTCAGGAAAGATCTGTACTATCGATTGAATGTTGTGATTATTGATTTGCCGCCTTTGAGAGACCGTAAAGAAGATATAGGGATACTGGCATACCATTTTTTAAAACAATATTCAGCTCAAAATAATAAAAACATCACCCATATTTCTCAAGAGGCTCTTCGACTGTTGGAAAATTATAACTGGCCCGGAAATGTCAGGGAACTTGAAAATATAATTGAAAGGGCGACACTTTTTGAAATCAGTAACGAAATCACTGTTGATAGCCTTCCTCCTGTTCTGACAATGCCTCCTTTAGTTTCAGACAAAGAACCTTCTTCCAAGGATGTAAAATCCTTAGAACAGCTAAGCAAAAAGCATATTATTAATGTTCTTGAGATGACTGATCAAAATAAAACACAGGCATCAAAATTATTAGGTATCGACCGATCCACCCTGTGGCGTATAATGAATCGATTGAAAATGAATTAAATAACAGTGGACCAATTCAAATAGACACCTTCTTGTAGTGATGCACAATGCAACAATCGTTGCACTTTGCACCATGACATCCTTTTGACCACAGACCTTTTATAGCAACATTTTTTGTATTTACAGTAGCTTACCCTTCACCCAGTCTTATGGCACACTCTTTGCCTTTATGATTCCACAATGATTACGTCAGCCTACATCGCAGTTTGATTAGAGGCTCACCTCATACAAATGGATTGGCGTTGTAGAACAGGCTCATAATAATCTTTATGAAACAGGAGAGGGCTTATGGAGAATATAAATTTCGGAAATTTAAATGATTGGGGAATCGTTTTAGAGAAA
>JAAEMC010000841.1 GCA_024225895.1 Desulfobacteraceae bacterium
AAGATAAGATATCCAGTTTTTTTTTCTCGGTTAACAACGGCGGTTCCTTATTGCTCATGGTTTTGATTTACATCTTGTCTGTGGTTCATAATTATACCCCGGTAAAGATTACAATAAGATTTCCGGGAAGATGGCACAATTTTTCATAAAAAAGGAATATTCCATTTTGATAAACTATCAAGATTTTGTCAATTAAGTATTTAATAGTGCCTTATTGCCGAGTATAGTATTCAGGATTGATAAGCAAAAAAAGTGTGATCCGGCAGATTTTTGGACAAAACATCAAGAGCCTGAAATTTTGTAAATAAAACAAAACAAATCAAGCCAAAGGAATCAATGTGAAAGTTGTACTTTTAATGGCCGTTACAGTGGATGGCAAAATCGGAAGAAACTCTCTGGAATTGGTTGACTGGACAGGTAAGGATGACAAGCAAAAGTTTATCCGGATTACCCGGGATGCAGGTGTGATGATCATGGGTTCCAAAACCTTTGACACCATTAAAAAAGTGCTGCCGGGCAGGAAAAGTATCGTCATGACGCGTAATAAAAAAAGGATCTCTAACCGGGTCTCCCATAGGATTTCCAATGATGAAGACCTTGTCTTTACTAATGCAGAACCCCAAAATATTCTTAAAGATCTTGAGGCCCAGGGATATAAGACCGTCACCCTGATCGGGGGGGCAGTTATCAATACAATCTTTGCTAAAAATAATCTGATTGATGAAATTTATCTTACATTGGTTCCCAAATTGTTTGGAAAGGGTTTAAGTCTTTTTAATGAATCATTGGATATGGATCTGGAACTGATCTCAATGGAAAATCTGGAAAAGGATCATTTTTTATTTCATTACAGGGTTAAAAAATGATCCATAAGCTGTCTTGCAAAATAGGTTGTTGTTTGAATTCAAGGGCAAAAAAAAAATTGACCAGGGAAATATATTGAATCTTTTGAGGATTAAATTATCAGCCGGGTGCGATAAACCGGGCAACAAGATTATTTGCAAGCAGGTTTCTAATCTTCTAATAATTCTTTGATTTTATCCATGACATAGGAGGTGGCAAAGGGCTTGGTAATATACTCATCAGCGGCAAGTCCCATGCCCCTGGCAATATCTATGGTTCTGGCCATGGCAGATAAAAATACAATTTTGGTGTTATCGAGGCTTGGATCTTCTCTTATGGTCTGACATACTTCATACCCGTCAATGCCCGGCAGCATGATATCCAGTAAAATGAGGTCCGGGTTAAAACTTGTAATGAGTTCCAATGCTTTTTCTCCGGTTTCAGCGATTTTTACCTCATAATTGTTTTTCTCCATTAAATATTCCAATGGTACAACAATATTGGGTTCATCATCAACGATCAGGATTTTTTTAGGCATATGGAAGGGCCTCCCATTTTCTTTTATTTGTTTAATTCTAAGTTATTTTTACACCTTCATCAAGGTCTGAATATTGTGCAAGAGGCAAAGTGAATAAAAATTTAGCACCCTGGGAAAGTTCGCTCTCCACCCAGATTTTTCCTTTATGGAAGTCAAGGATGTGTCGGGTAATTGTCAAACCGATACCGGTTCCTTTGGGTCTTCCTCGGCCATTGTCCTGTACCTGGGTGAATTCTTCAAATATAATTTCCAGGTTGTCCGGACTGATGCCAACCCCGTTGTCCCGGACATAAACTTTAATGTGCTCATTCTCAGTATCCATACCAATGGTGATGATACCGTTCTTTGCAGGAGAAAACTTCACAGCATTGGAAATCAGGTTGACCATTACCTGGATTAACCGGTCCATGTCGCCTGTGACCTGTACTTCAGATTTTGGCAGGTGAAATTTAAGGTGAATGCTTTTTTCTTCCACCAGTTGGAAAGTGGCAGCCAAAGATTGTTCAATAACTTCTTTGAAATCAAATTGCGAAATTTTCCATTGAATCTGACCGGATTCCATTTTTTGAAAATCCAAGACGTCATTGATCAGGCGGGAAAGCCTTTCGCTTTCCGTTATGATAATACCAGAGAATTTATTGTGTCTTTCTTCATCCAGATTGGTATCGGCATGGAGGATTTCAGCAATGGCCCTTATGGAAGTCAAAGGGGTTCGAAGTTCGTGGGTAACCGTGGAAATAAATTCATTTTTTAATTTATCCAGTTCTTTTAAGCGCGCATTTGCTTCCTCAAGTTCAATGGTGGCCTTTTCCAGTTTCCGGCTGTAAATAAGGATTTGCTGGGTTTCATCTAAAATATCCATGATTTCATCAAATCCCAAAGGTTCTTCCTTAACCACGGAAGTGACCATCACCAGGGCGGACGCAGATCCAATGGCACCTGCCAGCAATTTTTCAGCATGGCTGACAAGCCCGGCGTCTGCCGTGAGCTGTCCATCCCAATTGATATGGTGTTCTATGGCATATTCTTCTAAGGCATTCTGGGTCCGGTTTTTCCCCAAAAATCTTTCCAAAAGGGATTTAAGTTCTGTCAAAGGCGCTGTTGCCCGCCAGAAGGATGATTTTTCAGATGCAACTGCATATTTGAATACATCAACAAACAAAGTGGCCTGTTTCTGTTCAATCTCTGTTTGCCGGGAAAAAAGAGAGACACCAATAAAAAGGAGGACGTTGATGATCATGCTGAAAAAGACGGCATGGGTGTATGGGTCAAATCCCAAAAGGGCGACATCCAGGCCGAAAAGCTGATGGGGATTCAGCCACTCTATTCCGAAGGGGCCATTGCTTAAAAAATCCTGGGAAAGGAAATCGGCCTGGACCAGGGATGGCAGCACCAGGGTGTATCCCCAAATCAGGAACCCTGCAAGCAGGCCGGAAATGGCGCCGGATTTGGTTGCCCCTTTCCAGAAAATACCGCCGATGATGGCCGGGCTGAACTGGGCAATTGCAGCAAAGGACATCATACCGATGGATATCAAAGAAAAGAGTTTGGCGACAAAATGAAAATAGAGGTATCCCATCAACAACAATAAGATGATACTTGCGCGCCGGATGGTCAGCAACAAAGAACTGATATCGTGGCGCTGGGTTATTTTTAAGGCTTCCACCCGGATCAGCACCGGCATAACCAGATCATTGCAGACCATTGTGGAAAGGGCCACGGTTTCAACAATAACCATGCCGGTGGCCGCAGACATACCGCCAATAAAGACCAGCATGGCAAACCCTTCACGCCTTTCCGACATGAGCAGGGTCAAGGCAAAATAATCTGCATCCACAATGCCGTTGGTAAATTGTAAAATGCCGCTGAATGTACCGGACAGGCTTTGCTGGCAAGTGGTATCCATTTGGCAGGATTCAAAAAAATGGATCATACCGCTGAATGCAACGGGAATGACAAAGATGTTGATGAGAAGTAAATAGAGGGGGAAAAGCCAGATGGCTTTGTTCAGATGTTTCTCATCCACATTTTCCACCACAATCACCTGGAATTGTCTTGGTAAAAAAAGTACGGCCAGCATGGCCAGAAAAAGGCCGTTATACCACCCGGTAAATGTGGTGGCGCTGACATCCATAACCAGTAATTTTTTGATCTGGGGAACAGCCTGGGCTTTTTGGAAAAGGTCGCCGAAACCATCATAGATGCCGTAGGTGATAAAGATCCCGGCTGCCACAAAGGCAACCAGTTTTACGATGGATTCAAAGGCAATGGCTGCTACAAGTCCTTCATGCCGTTCTGTTGCCTCATGGTGCCGGGTACCGAAAATAACGGCAAAAATCGCTAACAGGCCTGCAACATAGAAAGCCGTATCTTTTAATACCGGTATATTCACCAGGTTCGATGCCATGGTTATTTTTGGCGACTGGTTTAAAAGCAGGAATGTAGTGGAGATGGCTTTGATCTGGATCGATATATAAGGCACAATCCCTAATACGGCAATGATGGTGACAATGCCTGCCAAAACAGTACTTTTCCCATACCTGGAGGCGATAAAGTCAGCAATGGACGTTATGCGGTTTATTTTGCTGATGCGTATTATTTTACGGATGATGGGCCAGCCCAATATCATAATCAGGGTCGGGCCGATATAAGTGCTTAAAAATCCCGTAATCCCTGCCCTGCTCGCCGCTCCAACACTACCGTAAAATGTCCAGGCAGTGCAGTAAACCGCAAGTGAAAGCGCATAAATATAGGGGTTGCTGATGATGCTTTTGCCCATTTCAGCCCGTTTGTCACCATAAAAAGCAATGGCAAACAAGAGCCCCATGTATCCAAAAGAAATTAAGATAATGGTTTTTTGCTCCAGCATGATCACACCCTGTGATTAATATTGATACGACTTATTTCCGGTCTGGAATCGGCCTTGCATCCTTTGTGCTCGGTATTTTGTCGGCGCTTGCACAAAGCATCATCAAAAAAATGATGACCAGCCATGAACTAAAAAGAAAAAAATATAACAAGGGGATGCCAAAGACAAATCCGTCAACGTTGAATAAGGTAAGGACAGGATAGCTGTAAAGGAAGAGTGAGAGCAAAAAGAGTCCAATGAAACGGCCGGTATGGGATCTGGTGTTTAACATTTGGCTTGTTCCTTGTTTAAAGGATCATTGTTCCATTGACTCTACAAAAGGCGCCGGGATAAATCAAGCGGTTTAGAAAACCCTTGATGGTGGCCAGGGATGTGCCTTTTTGTTGCTATTGTGACATGTTATGGAATTCGATGGTGGATTTGGGAAAACCCTGATCCACTATCAAGGCGCTACCTGCTTTTATCCTGTTCGAAATATTGCTTGATATTTACAGGCGTTTGATATACTGGCCATATGGAATAGAATTAACCTGGGTATTCACAACCCGAGTTTGGAAAAATTATTAGCATATTGATGGGTTTTTTATAAAATATTCGTGTTAATATGTGTTGAGCATTGGCTTAAAGGATCCTGTAGCTGATTTTTAGTAAGGGATACATGGCAGCAACCACTTGAATATGACGAATTTTTATTTCGTAAGTGAGCAGAAAAGATGAGTAATGAAATAAAAGGCATTTTACAAAAGATCAATTTTATAGAGACCGATATGGAGCTTCATAAACAGATCCTGGTCTCCATTCCTTCAAATAATAAAAAGGACATGGAAAAAGTTCTCAAAAAAATTGCAGAACAAAAAAAGCAGATTGAAGATCTAAAGCTTAAGATTAAAGAAATTGATTCTGATGAATACAATAGAATTATAGCGATTGAAACAGCCGCACAAAAATTTAAACAGCTTTCAATGAATAAAAAGTTTGTGACAGTCAATACGCTCAATGAAGCCGGGGAGTGCTTTATCAGGTTAAAGGACGGGACCAGCATTGAATGTCTGGTAACTGCCCAGGAGGAAAACGGGGATTGGACTGTTTTGACCCTTGACGGGGAAACCAGGGAATTAAGTAAATCCGAAGTTCAATAGAAAATTGACCATACTTATGCATTTTTAAGCAATATTTTGGCAAGTTAAAATGGAAAAAGGTGTAACAGCACGGATATTCCACATCCCTGATGCATTAATTAGCCATAAGTTGCAGGAGTAAATAAAAGATGTTAAAACCCGGTCTTCCTCATTATGACAACCAGGAACAAGATCGTTTGCCAAAAAGTTTAGGTTCTGTCATTGACGCCCATGTCCATATTTTCCCTGACAACCTGTTTGCAGCCGTCTGGTCATGGTTTGATGAACATGCCTGGCCCATAAGATATAGAATGGAAAGCGGGCACCTGATTTCCTTTTTACTTGACCGGGGTCTTGACCATATTGTTTTGCTTCAATATGCCCATAAACCCGGTATTTCAGAGGCACTCAATGACTATATGGCCAAGATGTGTAATAAATTTCTGGGTAAGGTAACCGGTATGGCAACCGTATTCCCCGGAGAAAAAGGTGCACAACAAATTTTAGAAAAAGCATTTGCAAAGGGCCTTGGCGGTGTGAAATTCCATGCCCATGTCCAGTGTTTTGACATGAACTATCATAACATGGATGTTATTTATGATATCTGTGAAAGACTGCAAAAACCCATTGTCATGCATGTGGGAAGAGAGCCCAAGAGCAAGGAATATGCGTGCGATCCCTATGAGATCTGTAACGCGGCCAAGCTTGAGGCAGTGCTTAAAAATTTTCCAAAGCTCAAAATTTGTGTTCCCCATCTGGGGTTTGATGAAATCTGTGAATACAAAGACCTGATTGAAAAATATGATACCCTCTGGCTGGATACAGCCATGGTTCTGACCGATTATTTCCCCATGGGCAACAGAATCGGGCTTGACCATTACAGGGTTGACCGGATGATGTATGGATCTGATTTTCCC
>JAAEMC010000842.1 GCA_024225895.1 Desulfobacteraceae bacterium
AATCGGACTTGGAGACCCCATTGATTCAGACCAGGGTGTTTTGGCACTGCGGTTTAAAGAAATCATTGAAACAACCAGTAATGGTAAATATAAAGTTGATATTTTCCCTGCCGGTCAGTTAGGTGACGAGCAAAAAATGGTAAAAGATTCCCGAAGGGGCTCAATTGATGGTGCTGTTGTTGCTGTTAACAATATTACCCCTTTTGCAAAATCAGTTGGAATTCTGACCCTTCCTTATTTGATGAAGAGTTTTGATGATGCAGTAACCGCCACCACAGGCGATCTTGGTGATAAATGGCGTGAAGCCCTCATTAAAGAGGCTGGCGTTCATGTTTTAGGCTGGGCATATTCAAATTTTCGTGTGCTGACAAATTCTAAAAAACCTGTTACCACCCTGGCTGATCTTAAAGGATTAAAAATAAGAGTACCTAAAAACGCTATTATGATCGGCACCTGGAAGGCACTGGGAGCAGAACCGATTCCCATGGCATGGCCGGAAACCTTTACAGCCCTTCAGCAAAAAGTTGTTGATGGACAGGACAATCCCCATATCACAAACTATTCCATGAAATTTTACGAAGTGCAGAACTACTCTTCTGAATGCCACTACCTGTTCTCCTTGCAACCTCTTGTGGTTGGTGAAAAATTCTTCAAATCCTTATCTGCCGAAGATCAGGCAATGTTCACAAGGGCAGGTATCGAAGCACAGCAGGCCAACCTGCTTTTCAGTGTGACTAAATCCGAAGAAGCAAGACAGAATATGATTAAAAAAGGTGTAAAATATCTTGAGATTGAAGATGAAGATCAATGGGCAAAAGCTGCAATGGAAGCAGTATGGCCTGAATTTTATAACACAGTTGGTGGAAAAGCTGAAGTTGATAAAGTTGTAAAAGCTCTCGCCGATTAATTCCCTTGAACCTGCCCGGTATTATCCGGGCAGGTTTTTTCACTGGACTTAATTGATGAACCTGTAAAAATATAACCAATGACCGGATCATAATAGTCAAAAAACAAATCAAATGGACGGTCAGTCATATATTTAAAATGAGCTCCATTTATATATCAGGAGACATCATTTAAGTTTTGGGTGAAAAATTTTGTAATGTCATCAGGAGTAGTTTATGCGACCCAAATCAATTCTTAAATTTCTGGATAATATTGAGAGCTATCTGTGTCAAATCCTATTGGTCTTCTTTGTATGCCTGCTTTTTTTACAGATCGTACTTCGGATGGTTTTTAGTGCATTTCATTATCTCTCCGACTATATTGCTGTTTTTGAACATTACCCCCTGCCAGCCTCTCTTCCGTGGGGAGAGGAACTTTCCAGATTTGCATTTGTCTGGTTTGTTTTTCTGGGTGCAACCTATGCAGCCAGGCTTGCAGCCCATAATAGGGTGACATTTCAGTTTAAAATTTTCCCTAAACTTGTAGGAGATCTGTCCACACTTCTTGCTGATGTCGTTTGGGTGGTTTTCAATTGTGTGATGATTTATTACAGCATCATTGTTATTAAAGAGGGGTTTGAATACCCTGAATATTCTCCCACTCTTGATTGGATCATGGCCTATGTTTTCATGATTTTTCCCATAGCATTTTCGTTGATGACCATTCGAATTGTCCAGGTCAATATTATGAAGCACATACTTAAAATTGAAATTGAAGATGTTGATAAAATTGATACAGGGGATCTTGATGACGACACCCCGGAAAGCGGGGTGACCACATGAGTGTTACTGCAGTAATTTTTATTACCTTTGTGGGACTTTTATTTATTGGAGCTCCCATCACACTCTCGCTTGGTGCGGCGGCAATGGGGGGAATGATTGTTAGCGGCAAACCCCTTGAGGGGCTTGTTGAAATCGCATACACCTCTGTAAACTCATTTCCCATCATGGCACTTCCTGCTTTTATTTTATCTGGTGCTCTTATGGAGTCAGCCGGTATTTCAAGACGGCTTGTAGCAGTTGCTGAGGCAATGGCCGGTCCTTTTACGGGAGGCATGGCGGCATCGACAATTTTATCCTGTCTCTTTTTCGGCGCCATTTCCGGATCAGGCCCTGCCACGACGGCCGCTGTCGGTATGCTTATGATTCCTGCCATGACACGTCATGGTTATGACAAAGGCTATGCAGGTGCGGTAACATCCTCTTCCGGCGGGCTTGGTGTTGTTATTCCCCCAAGTATCCCCATGGTTATCTATGGGGTTGCGGCCTCCCAGTCCATAGCCGATCTTTTTATTGCAGGCTTCATCCCCGGCGTGATGCTGGCAGCTGGCCTTATGCTGATGAATTATATCAAATCCAAACAAAAAAAATATAAAGGAGACGGCAAGACATTATCAGTCAAAACGGTAATGTCTACTATGAAGGAAGGTTTCTGGGCCCTTTTGACTCCAATCATCATTCTGGGTGGAATTTACACTGGATTTTTTACGCCCACAGAAGCTGCAATTGTTTCTATTTTTTATACGCTTTTTGTCGGAATTTTTATTTACAAGGAAATTGAGCTTAAAGGGGCCATGAAAGCCCTTGAAAGTACAACATGGATAACAGGCCGTGTACTGATTATCATGTTTACCGCACTGGCTTTTGGCCAGTTGCTGACCATCAACAAAATACCGGATATAATTGCCCAGGGCCTGCTGAATCTTACAAGCAATCTGTATATGATATGGCCGTTAATAATTTTCTTTCTGCTTTTTATGGGAATGTTTATGGAAACCCTTGCGACCATTATGCTGGTAACACCTGTATTGTTGCCGGTAATGGTTTCTCTCGGCGTAGATCCCATCCATTTTGGTGTCGTTCTGGTCTGCTGTTGTGAAATCGGATTTGCGACCCCGCCCCTTGGAGAAAACATGTTTATTGCATCTGGCGTGGCAAGAACTACGCTTGAGGAAATCTCCGTCAATGCCTTACCGTTTGTATTTGTAAGTGTATTGGTTGTTTTTCTCATCGCTTATTTTCCAACCCTTACATTGTGGCTTCCCAATTTTCTTGGAAATCTTTTTGGCGGATAACAGATAAATGAGCAGAACTATTAAATAATAGGCATTTCAGTGGATAGAGCAGTTCAATAGCGGTTCTCAAATATATGTTCCGTTTGAATTAAACCGATAGATTATATGGCCTTAACCTTTTGTGTGTCCGACTCAATAATTGTACATCTCAATGACGGGCGGACACCTGCATCAGGC
>JAAEMC010000843.1 GCA_024225895.1 Desulfobacteraceae bacterium
GAAAAGAGCCATATGGGGAAATGCCAATGCCATCTGACGTGTTTGATTAACCATTCCGCCCCAGTCCGGGTCTGGTGGCGGCAGACCAAGTCCCAGGAAACCAAGCACACCAATGGTGATAATCACATATCCCAGGCGCAGGCAGGCATCCACGATCAGCGGCCCCCTGGCATTGGGCAAAATTTCAAACAGCATGATCCGCCATTCACTCTCGCCGCGGGTCTGGGCTGCGGCCACATAATCCCGGTTTCGAAGGTCCAGGACCAGGCCGCGGACAATACGCATGATGCCCGGAGAAGACGCAAAGGTGATGGCGATGATAATGTTAAAGCCCGACGCCCCTATGGTTGCAATAATAATGATGTAGAGCACCAGCACGGGAAATGATAAAATAATATCTGAAATTCGGGACAGGATGTCATCTATCAGGCCACCGCGGTATCCTGCCATAAGCCCCATCAGGACACCCACAGTATAGGCGCAAAAAGTGGCGACGGGAGCATAAAACAAAACTGTACGGGATCCCCAGACGATCCTGGACAGGATATCCCTGCCCAGGTGATCCGTGCCCAGCCAGAATTTACCGCCGGCGGCAGCGAGCATGCCGGGTTTGGCAAAAGGCTGAATAGAGGCATTGGGGTCAAAGGGTGCGATCAAAGGGGCAAAAATCGCAACCAGTACCCAGAACAGGATAAGCGCGGCCCCTATCATACCGACCCAGCTTTCCCGCAGGAGTCCAAACGATTTAAGTATCCGCCAGAGTGATGCACCAAAACCAACAGAGGGCATTTCAGATTTGGATTGCGTTGTCATTTTTTTCTCCTTAACTGAAACGGATTCGCGGGTTTAAAAACGTATAGCCGATATCGGCAATGGTCTGCGAAGCAACTGCCACCACGACCGCCACCATGGCGCAGGCTTCCAGGAGTGCAATATCATTATTTAAAGACGCTTCCAGGATCAATGCCCCGAATCCCTTATAGGCAAAGAAAAATTCGACAACAATCACACCGGACAAGAGCCAGTTGATTTGCAGCATAATGACGGTAAAAGGAGCGATCAATGCATTGCGAAGCGCATGCTTGATAATCACCTGCCTGTATGGCAGGCCTTTTAATACAGCTGTCCTTATATACTGGGATGTCATGACTTCTGCCATGGAGGCCCGTGTCATGCGGGCAACATAACCAAAATCATAGACCACCAGCACCATGACGGGAAGGATCAGTTGTTTGAATTCAAACCCTCCTGCCATGGAGCTTGTTCCCGGCAGCCACTTTAAACCAAATACAAAAAGGGCGGCAAAAAATACAGCGCTCGCAAATTCCGGTATTGATGTGGTTAAAATGCCAAAAACCGATATGGTTCGATCCAGAATGGAACCCTCCTTCATTCCGGATAATACACCCAGGATTAGTGATAAAGGGATCATGATGGCAAATGTCCAGAAGCCCAGGATGGCTGTACTCCATAATCTTGGTAAAAGTACGTCTTTTACAGGGCCCTTGTAGCGAATGGATGTGCCTAGTTCACCCGTGGCAAAATTGCCCAGCCATTTTGAATAGCGCACGATAACCGGCTGGTTATACCCTTGCTGATCCCGCCATATCTCTTTTTGCTCTTCATTGGCAAAACCACCCAGAACGCGGGTAGCAGGATCTCCGGTAAGGCCTGTTTCCAGAAGCAAAAAAAGGATGATTGAAACCACAATCATGGTTAAAATCATGAAGCCCATTCTCTTAAAAATCAACACGACCATTTTGACTCCTTAACTCTTTAGAATATGACTTTTTACAGCGCCACCAATTAGCCCAGAGAGACCTTGTGGAAACGGTAGTAAAGCGTCGGGTGCATTTCAAATCCCTTTACTTTATCAGAAACAGCTGTAAAAACAGATCGGAAAAAAGGCTGCACCAGGACAGCGTCATCCTGGAGGATTTTCTCAATTTTTTCCATTTTAACACGGCGTTCTTCAACACTTAAGGTTGATTCAGCTTCGGTCAGTGCCTTGTCAAACTCCGGGTTATTATAGCTGGATTCATTCCAGGGTACTCCTGAACGATATGCCAGGGCCAGTACCATAACGCCAAGGGGACGATGGGTCCAGGCAGTGAGGCTCATAGGCGCTTTGGTCCAGACATCCCAGTATTGCGCTGAAGGCATGACATTCATTTTAATATTGATGCCGGCTTTGGCAGCATCTTCCTTGAGCACAGCAACAGAATCCTGTTCCCAGGTACCTTGGGTATTACCTACATTACATGTTATCTCTATGCCTTTAGGGTAACCTGCCTCTTTAAGCAGTTTTTTTGCTTCTGCAATATCTTGTTTAAATTCAGGCAGTTTATAATACTCAGGATGGATACTGGCAACATGATGGTGTTCTCCAACAATCCCCAAACCTTGATGGGCAATTTTAAGCTGTCTGTGAGCATCACAGGTTTTCTGAACAGCTTTTCTAACACGGATATCATCAAACGGTTTTTTGTTGACCTTCATGCGAATAACACCGGTTTTAGTCGTTGGAATCGAAACGATATTAAGGCCGGGGATAGTTTTTGCTGCAGCAAGAGTGTTCAAACCAAGCTCACGAATTCCATCTACCTGTTTTGAAGCAATTGCTGCGAGATATGCACCTTCATCCTGACCTAAGTCAATAAAATAAATTTCATCAAGAAATACCTCACCGCCCCAATATGGTGCATTGCGTTTTTTCAAAACGGCTATTTCGCCAACTTTCAATTTAGCAAGAGTGTAAGGTCCTGTGCCGACTGGATTTTTGGAAAAATTACCACCATCTTTTTCAAAATCACGGTGAACAATAGCAGTGGGATAATTGTAAAGATTTTCCGGGATGGATAACACTGGCGCACGGAGATTTAGCTGAACAGTATGATCATCTATTTTTTGAACTGCATTTTTAATCATGCGCTTAATGGGATTGCCTTTATCATCCTTTTTACCGGTTTCTTCCAGCATAGAATCGAACAATCCGAGGTTGGATGATCCGGTTTTAGGGTCAAGCCAGCGGGTAAA
>JAAEMC010000844.1 GCA_024225895.1 Desulfobacteraceae bacterium
AAATAAAAACAGCTCAAAAACAGGGGAAACTCACATATTTAAACGGCATAAAATTTGCTTTTGAAATATCATATAGTTTAAGATGAAAGAAATTTATGAGGTGATAGATGAAAGAAATGGTTATTGTACTTATTTTTCTGGGGATTTATTTTTTGCTCCAGATTGTCATTCTTCCCAAAATGGGTATATCCACCTGAATGAGAGAGGCCTGTCAGGTGACAGACAAAAAAGAGCTCAAAAAGAAAACACCCGAGGATATATTATAAATTTTATCCGCGCCATACACCTGTGGTAAGAACAATTGGAAAGATTTACATGGGATTAATGGAAAGTTCCCATACCTGTGGCTCGCCGTCGGCCATGTCGAGTTCTACTTCCTGAACCCGTATACGGCTCATGGTATCCTTGACAAAAGTAAATGAATGGCGGCCGCACAATTTTGTTCCGCCCAGGATCTGGCCCTGTATCTCAATTTTAGGCGGCGCCGCCCCTTCTTTGTTCACCTTTTTTAAGACCAGCACTTCCTGAACATGTTTTGTGACGGCTTTTGTGAAATAGGAGATCTGCTCTTTAATATCGTGCAGATCTTTATCTATCTGATTTGTTTGATCCTTAAATTCTCTTAACTGCTCATCGATATTTTCCATGTGCTTTTTGTGATTTTCAAGCATCTTCTGCTTTATGGGTGAGTCTTCTTCCTGGGCACTGTCCTCCAGATCCTTAATCATGGCTAAAGATTTATTCTTGATGGTTTCGGTATCCATAATTTGCGATTGAAAATCTGCTTTTCCTTTTTCCAGATTTTTCTTATCCGAATATTTTAAATCAAGGATTTCCTGCCTTTTTTTAATCAGTGTATTCACCCGGTCCACTTCCATCTGGGCATAATCAGATATACCGGCAGTGATGATTGATGCCTTGGCTGCTGTTGTCCCCACATGCTGAAGAAAAACCCCTTCTTTGGATGTAATCTGTGAAGAAAGCACCTTTCCCCTTGAAACGGTAATAGTGCCGTCTGAAACAATTTTTGAATCCAATATTTCCTGGTTAACACCAATATCTTTCATACAAATTATTTCTGAATGATGGACAAATGCCGCTGATATATTTCCCCTGGAACACACCTGAGCATCAAGTATGCCTTTTGCAATGATAACATCCCCTTCACTGGCCACAATACCGCCTTCAATGGAATCAGCCGTGACCATGTTGCCGCTGACCTTGAAGCCTGGCTTGATGGTCCCTGAAATGGTGATATTGCCGTCAAACTCAATATGCCCTGTGCGATAATCCACATCACCGTCAATGGTATATTCCTGTACCACACTGACACACCCGGTGATATCTTTTTTGGGAAATCCGTTTTTTGTGGCATGGATTTCCAATTGATCCTCTGAAAAAGCTGCGCCGTCACCGCAGCTCATATCCAGGTCCATTGCAATTTCAGAAAATATTTCCTCTCCGTAAATATTGGTACCGTTGTCTCCGGTCCTGGCAGGAGTCTTTATGGCCAGGACAGTGCCTTCTTTTATTATAGGAACCAGCCCCCTGTCTTTGAAATCCATGGCACCATTTTTTTGCATTGTACCGGCCGTTAAAAAATGCTCTGAAAAAAAATATTCAATACTTGCATCTTGTGATTCATTTGCCGGTTTGCCTTGTGCTACACCAAAAAGAGTGTTCCTCGGATAGGCTGGTGTGAGGAACTTTTTTATCGATTCTTCATCTGCTATGCCTATGAACACACCCTTCTCTTTTAAAAAGTCTAAGATTTCTGTTACATCAGGCAGATTATTTCCCTTTATCATCTCCGGTTTGAACAAAAAGGCCTTTAACGCATCATTCTGAATTTTCAGGACGATCTCTTTTAAAGGAAATTCGCTCATGGGCTGGTGTATGGCATTTTGTTTATCTCTTTTTGATGGTTCCTGATCAGCTCTAATTGAAGATGCCTTATTGTCAGCGGTTGTAACTGAAGGATCTCCCAAAGCTTGAGCCACGGAGTTTTCTTCAATACGCTTTTTCTTTAATGCGTCAATTTTCGCGGTATCTCTCATAATTTTTATGGAAAAATCCCGCTGCTGTTTTAACAGAATCAAATCTCGCTGCTTCTCAGTAAGGTTTCCTGCTTCAATCAGAATCTGGCCAATTTTTTTTCGTTCGCCCTTCTTTTTCGAAATTTCTTTTTGCTTTTCCAAAGCAGCTATAACTTCTCTTTCTTCGATAAACATAAATGTAGAAGCCAAGGAGCCGAACCTGAGATTTGTCTGACGAACCATGAAGATTTTGTAAAGTTCCAATATGTGTCTGCATTTTTGATCTGACAGACCATTTTTCTTGAAAATGGTTATAATAGCCTTAATTTTATCTTCAGCTTTTTCTGCAACAGCCTGGCATTGGGCAACGGTTTTTTTATCGATAAACCCTTGGTGAAGTGCCAGGATGATCAGATATTTATATTGCTGTGATGAAGTTTTTTTTGTCATGGCTATCTTTTAATGTTATCTGGAAACTATTTGATATCTACGATTTTTAAAGATGATTCTTTGTAGAGATTGCAATCTCATTTTTTTTAGATTCAAATCATTTTTAAATTTGGGTGATTTTCAAACTCCCAAATTTTTTAAAAGCTTGGAAATCGTGCAGGCCTTTATTCAGCAATTAATGGCAGCAAAATCGAGATAAAATACATACTTTTTCATGTTTGCTGGTCTATTCAGTCACTTTGCCGTAACATTCAAGACGATCTTTGTTTTCGCTGCATGTTTCGTTGCGATCAGTTCCGAAACAAGTTGTTTTTGTTATTAAGCATTGCAATTAAGGCTTCTTGATTGTAATTTTTGGATTTCATTGGACCTCAAGCAATCACAGAAGCCTTCTTCTATGATCCCAGCTCTTTTAAAGCCTCATCCACTGCCTTTTTTATGGCTTTGTTAATTTCCGGCCGAATATCAAATACAAGACCTTTTTTTTTGGCCAACTGTTTTGCCTTTAGATAATCTTCAACAACATCATCAGGAATAATGACCTTGAGCAATTTCTTTTTGCTTTTTTCGTCTGCTTTTTGAATAACCATAATTCGTCCTAGTTCATTTGTGCCGAAGTTAACTCCACTTCCCAACACCATTACCTTATTCGCCCATTTTATATCAAGTGGTTTTTAAAAGAAACCCTTATGTTTCAAATGAAAATTTGGAAAACATTGACGAAGATTATTTTTGCCGCTTGAAATCCAATTATCAATTAGATTATTGTACTTGTTGTACAGCCAAATATTAAATTTAAGTATAAGCCCCTCTACCAAAGGATAAAACATGAAATTTACCATCGATCATTTCAACATTAATGTTCTCGATCTTAATAAAAGCCTGGCATTTTATCACAAGGCGCTGGGATTAAAAGAAGAACAGCGAAAAACAGCCGATGACGGCAGTTATATCATTGTCTTTTTGGCAGACGGCATCTCGGCCAATAAGATAGAACTTACCTGGTTAAAACTCCAGGATCGTCCCTATGACCTTGGTGATGAAGAGTTTCATATCGCTTTTCGAACCAAGGAATTCGATGCTGCCCACACATTGCATCAAGAGATGGATTGTATTTGTTACGAAAACAAGGACATAGGTATCTATTTTATCCAGGACCCGGATGGGTACTGGCTTGAAATTTGCCCGGCCCGATAAAAATCTGTTCTTTTTCTAAAAAAACAAAACCCCGGGCAATTGTACACTCTCATTGTCCGGGGCTTTATTGGTTATTCAAAAAACCCTGATCCACCATCAAATTCTATAACATGCCACAAAAAAAAGGCACAGCCCTGGTCCCCATCAAGGTGTCAGATGCAAGGCGCCAAGGAGTGACGACTGAGGCGTATAAGTCATACTCCGCAGGGAGGAGCGAACGCAGGCAACGCGGCAGATGGCACTTTGATGGTGACCAGGGAAAATTTATTTGGTTTCAAAATGTGCCTTCTCATCTTTTGATGTATACCGTATTTGGTTGCGAATCTGGTCAACCGGCTCCAAAAGATTGAGTTTAACCATCTCAAACCGGGAGACTTCAACAAAAACAAGTCCTTTCTTATCCACAAGTTGCAGGTTATAGGTATTGGTCTCTTCGCTGGAATCCACCTTTTCAGTAATACAATAATAAGGCGTATTCTTTTTAATTGCTTTGTAAAATTTTAACGATTCTATCCGATACGGCAGAACCGTTCTGCTGGTTGTAAAAAATTCCAAAAGTCCGCCTGTCTGGAACATGGCATCCACAATCACCGGGGCGGCCACAAAGTTTGGCTCTTTCACTCCTTTGAAGAATTCTTTTTTACTTTTGTCTTCAACCGTGGTGATTAGTTGTTTCCCGTCAAAGGAATTGACATCCGTAATAGTGCCGAATAGGCCAAACATAAATAGCCGTTTGGGATTGTAGACGATCTTTTCAAGATCCCCCTGGTATTGAACCGGACTAAATTTCGGTATTTTCAGCTTCTTTTGTTTCAAGGGGGCATCGGCAAACCGGCACCTGCCTTGATAATGAAGTTTGGGCTCGCCCATGACCTGACCTTTCGGATTTTTGAACTGGGATGAAATATTGCATTCACAGACATCTTCAGTATCATTGGCCTGGGCCTTATTGCATGAAATCAGCAACTCCTTGGGCCTGCCTTTTAACAGTTTTATCCCATAAGGAATGGAAAAATCATTTAATTCCACAAGATGACGTTTCTCATCAATAAGGGATTTGCCAACCTGTGCCAGGGTTTCAATGCCGGTCGATCCAAGAAAAAGGGGAACATCGCCCATGGTGTGATCATGTAAAAACAGATCCCTTTCAAGATCCAGCACCCTGCTGTAAGTTACACTATCCTGGGTTTTGTCTATCAAATCATCCAGGAACGGAAATTTTTTATCATTGGGATCCCCCAAGAGACCATCCTTGTCAAAGCTGTAATCAAGACCGGAAAAAACCATTTCAGATTCTTTTTTATCCAGAAGGTCTGCCATAAAAAACTTCACCCCCTGCTCCATGGGCAGAAACTGAATACCCCTTTCCTCTAGCACTTTTTTGACTGTCGGGTTGGTGGCCATTCCTACACCGCCCCATGCGGTCCAGGCATATACTTTATAGCTTTTTTCCGGATG
>JAAEMC010000845.1 GCA_024225895.1 Desulfobacteraceae bacterium
ACCCATGAAAAAAATAGTGATTATTAAAACAGGGGATACCTTCCCCAATATAGCAGATAAATATGGCGATTTTGAAGACTGGATCATCTCAAGCCTTGCTGTGGATAAGGGCCTGATAAAGGTAGTGGATGCAGAAAAACAAGAGGCGCTTCCAGATACTTCAGACTGCATAGGTGCCGTGATTGCAGGTTCCCATGCCATGGTGACCGAAAATTTATCCTGGAGCCTGAAAATCGAAGACTGGGTTCCCAGGGCAGTTGCGGCTGGAGTTCCGCTGCTTGGTATTTGTTACGGCCATCAACTCATCGCAAGGGCCATGGGGGGGCAGGTGGGTTATCATCCTCAAGGTATTGAGATCGGCAGTGTTCAAATTGAGCTTGCTCCTACCCTATCCCCGGATCCGCTCTTTAAAGAATTGCCGGTGAAGTTTTATGTGCATGCCTGCCATTCACAGACTGTAAGGGCTCTTCCGCCCGGTGCTCAGACACTGGCAAAAAATGAAGTTGAACCCCGCCATGCCTTTCGTTTGGGTAAATCCACATGGGGGGTGCAGTTTCATCCGGAATATGATGAGGCCATTATGCGGGCCTATATTGAAGGCATGGCGTCTGAAATCAAAAAATCAGGAAATAATAAAAAAGATTTGTTGAATAAAGTGGCTCCAACGCCTGTTGCCCTGGAAATTATCCAGCGGTTCGGCAGATTCATCCAGGGTGATAAAATAGATTAACTGTCGTTTAAAGACCAGTCGTAATCCAGGTATTGAACCCGGATATTTTTTCCTGCTTTTTGAATCTGCTGTTTTAGGTCTGTGTCTGCATGGGCAAGGACAAATTCAACCACCCCCATGGTAAAATCCTTTTCAAACCATTTTAAAATTTTACTCACATAAAGAGTGTGATCCTTGAAATAGGTCTGCTGTTTGTCATTGATAAATGCCCGGGTCTGGGCATCCAGTTGCTGCTCAAGTATTCTGGATTCATAGGGTGTCCCCATCAGAGACGGGCAACTTTTAGATGCGCAATTGACAGCAAAATGAACCCTGGGATCTTTAAATTCAGGCCGCAGGATATCATGCTCAATATGATCCAGGGATACGGTTTCCCCATTGATGGGGATAAACTCTATTGTCCACGGGCTTTGAAAAAGGCCGCCGATCTCTTTTATGGATTTGATATTGGGGTATTTAGATAAAATAAGCTTGATGGTAAAGGCATTGTAGGTATTAATATAAAAGGCAAATCGGCTGTTGGTATCCAGTGCGTTCACATCAGTCTTGCTTAATATAGCAAGGTATTGATCCAATTTTATCTCATCTTTTTGAAATTCCTGGTAATTAATGTTGCCATTTTGCATATGCTTGTTCAAAAGTGATTCATAGATAAGGTTGTCAACCGGTCCATCTGCAAGGCAAACAATTGGAATGAAGATCATCAGACTGAAAAGAATTACCAAGATTTTTTTTCTGCGATTCAAAATGCATACTCCTTTGTCAGGCAAAAGCGGCTTAATAATAACAATATGGGGATGAATCAGATGAAATCAATGTTAAGGGATCTTGCAAACAGCTGTATAAAGTTCCAGACCACCGTGGAAAAATGGTTTGAGTTGGGCTTTTAAACCAAGTGCTTTGATCAATGATTTTGACGGCAAAATGACACCGGCCCGCCAACCTTTAAAATCCTGTTTGAGTTTTTCCCCGATTTCCCGGTAAAGGGGAAAGGTTTGCCCTTTTTCGCCTATCCGTCTGCCATATGGCGGATTTAAAACCACCACTGCTTTTTCCCGGGTAAAATGTCTTGGTTGAATATCAAAATAATTACCCTGACAGACCTGGATGGCACTTGTAAATTCATAGGATTCAATATTTTGGGAAAGCTGTTTGGCTGCCTGGCTGTCCTGGTCAAAGGAAAAGATACCTGGCGTTTGAGGCAAATGGATGTTATCTGCCAGTTTTTTCTTAATAAAATTAAATTTTTCCGGCCGGAAACTCGGCCAGTTCTCAAAGGCAAAGGTTCTGAAAAAACCCGGCGGTACATTGGATTTGATCATGGCGGCTTCAATGGAGAAACTGCCGGACCCGCACATGGGGTCCATCAATATATCTTTGGGGGTAAACTGAACCGCCTCTAAAATGAAAAAAGCAAGATTTTCCCTTAGCGGTGCTTTGCCCACCTTTTCCTTGATCCCGCGCTTAAAAAGAGGCTGGCCAGATGTATCCAGGGAGATTTCAAATTCATCATGCACCACCCGGATATGAATAGTCTGGTTGGCTCCGGGCTGTTGGGCCGGCAGGTCTCCCATCTTATGGGCAATAATTTTTTCACACCGCTGGGCAATGGCATCTGAATGGTAGAGCCGCGACTTTTTGCAGGTCACATTAAAATCAAGACGGCAGGGAAAGGGCAGGTACAATTCCCAGTCAATGGCCTTGATTTTTTTTTCAAGCATGGAAAAATGATCAGCCTTAAACCGGTCAATCCGCATCAATATTCTGGAAGGGCTTCGAAGATTCAGGTTGGCCCGATAAAGGTCTTCTAATTTTCCCTTGAACTCAACACCGCCCTGGAGGAGCTTGATGGTGGTATTGTCTTTAAAAAGAGCGTTCAGTTCTTTTTTGCATAAATTCCGTAATCCAGGCGGACAGACGGCAAAAAAGGTATGGAATCTTCCAATAATCCTTCTTTTTATTCGTTTTTCAAAGGCGGTTGTTTTCATTTTTTTCCATGGTTATCCAACATTCAACGGTTTCGTGTGATGCACCAAAAAGATGTTCATTAATAGGGTGTTTTACCCGGATGGATCAAGGTTTATTTTGGCGAAGGAGAGAATAGCGATATCTAACCCAACCACTGTAGGCAATGGTTGGGTTAGAGGTTTTTTGCGGGTTCAGTTCTTATTTCAAATAATCAGCCAGTTTGTTTTTGAAATCCGGGTCTTCCCGGATTTCTGCTATGGCATCAAATATTTTTTCAGCCAGATCGGGATTTGCATCATAAAATTGATGGGAAAGCATAAAATAATATGGTTTTTCTACAATAAGGGGTGTCATTTTTTCAATTTTGTCAGAGAATTGTTTGTTGGCCGTCAAATAGTAATCACCGGTTAATTCCAGGGCAGCGACCGCCTGCAGCCGTCCGGCGATCAAGTGTTTTAAATCGATTTCCGTGCTGTTGCTTTCTTTCATCTTCACCCCCTTTTTCTTTAAATCCTCAACAATTGAATATCCAAGGGGCCCCCCTACCTTGCCGGTAAAGATACCATAATCTTTTCCGGCAAAATCAAGGTCAGTCGATTTTAATTTGTAAAAGGCATAGGAAGCTGCGGTAAATCTTCTGGAAGGATCAACCGTGCCATCTTTTTCAGGGTATTTACCGTGTTTTTTTCTCTTGTCTTTATAGCTTGCAGTAAACAACCCATCCACGTTCCCTTTTTCCAATTCGTGAAGACACCGTTTCCAGGGAAGACGTTTGACGGTAATCTCAAGGCCCAGTTTTTCTTCCAAAAGCCGCAGCAATTCAACGCCCATGCCGGGCTTTCCATCCAATATTTTGCTATCATTTCCCATAATAGTGGGAAAATCCTGCTTGTTCTCACAGATAAATGATAAGGATTTGGCCTGGCAAACACCGGTTAAGGCAACAGCTAAAATCAAAATAATTATGACTGCCTTAAATAATTTAACCATAGATAAACTCCTTTCTTTGATTCAAATTGTTTGAATTTCACGGTTTTAATTGTTTGTTTGGACGAGTGATAAAAAGATCTTTCGCCTGTTTTCAGGATAAGGCCTTTTTATTAAAGTGTTCATATCATACCAGATTGCAAGGTAAATTAAAAACCGATTGTGTCAGGAGGCAGGGTAAACGCATGTAACACTGGCATGAATTTAAATTTTATTAATTTTCGGATACCGTAAAACATTTGGTACAAATGTTATACGGGCACTTACGTAAAACATTTGGTACAAATGTTATACGGGCACTTACGTAAAACATTTGGTACAAATGTTATACGGGCACTTACGTAAAA
>JAAEMC010000846.1 GCA_024225895.1 Desulfobacteraceae bacterium
CAGTTCGCAATGATGTGATTAAAAATAAAATAGGCATTCAATCTGCCATGGAAGATTACAAAGTAGTTTTGGATGAAAATTTTAATATCGATAAAAGTGCTACTGAATCTCTCAGGCAAAAATACAAACAGGAATTGTAATTAATTTATAGCGATTCCCAAAATTATGTTTTAAAAAACAAGGAATAAATATGAAGTCTCCCCGCAAAAACTTTCAGCAGTTTAAAATGGTGACAGCTCCACCGGGGTGGAGGGCACGAATCGGTATAATAATTCCCTCTTCGGAGCAGGGGATAGCCATTCGTGAATATGAGATGATATTTCCCGAAGGTGTTGTTCCTATTGTAACAAGAATGATGCTTAAAGAGACAACTGTTGACGCGCTTACTAAAATGGAAAAAGATGCCGAATATGCAGCTGAACTCATTGCAACGTCTAACCCGAGCTGCATAAGCTATTCCTGTACTGCCGGTGCGTTTGTAAAAGGAGTGGATTTCGACCGGAATATTATTAAAAAGATGGAAAAAATTACGAATGTCCCCTCAACTACGATGGCTCATGCATCGATCCAGGCTCTTGAAGAAATAGGTGCAAAACGTATTTTGCTTGTATGCCCTTACAACAAGGAAATTGTTACAGCAGAATTATCTTATTTGCAAAATTTAGGAATTGATGTTGTTCACCATAAAGGTCTGGGCCTATCCAATACGAACAAGATATATGAAACCACCCCGTTGGAGACTTATGAATTTGCCATTGATGCTTTCAAGGAGATTCCAGACAGCGATATTGATGCAATATTTGTAAGCTGCGGTGGTTTGCGCGTTGTGGAGATAATTGAGCATATAGAAAGCGTAACCGGGTTGCCGTGTATAACTAGTAATCAGGCCAATGCCTGGCATTGTTTGAAACTTGCCCAGGTTTATGATCCCATTTATGGATTTGGGAAACTGCTTGAGAAAGAAAGAAAGTAAATTCACATTAATGATATTGAATTTTCCAGGATGAATTTCATCAAAGCAGTAATAGCCATTTCGATCTGCATAAAAAGTGCAGCTTTTCAGGGGGCGTGATTTTCTACACCCCGCTGTAAAAGCCGCATTAGCTGTTGTCTGGGAAGTTCTTCTTTCAAACTTCCGTCATACTGATCTTTTTCACTTTTCCAAGAGATGTCCGGGGAAATTCCTTTTTAAATGTCACCTTTTGAGGCCATTTATACTTTGCAAGCTTTCCCTGGCAATAATTTGTCACAACATTTTCTTTTAAGGATGCTCCCGGCTTTTTTATAACAAATGCATGTCCGGTTTCGCCCCATTTTTCGTCAAAGACTCCTACAACTGCGGCATCTTCAATATCGGGATGTGTTTTAAGTACTTTTTCTACTTCAGCAGGGTAGACATTCTCGCCTCCTGATATATACATATCCCCAGCCCTGCCGGCTAAATAGAAAAAACCATCCTCATCCATTCGAGCCAGATCCCCCGTGTGTAAGTATTCATTTTTTATGGTTTGTTTTGTTTTAACAGGGTCCTGCCAATATTCTTTCATCATGATGGATCCACGGACAACAATTTCTCCTATTTCACCGGGCTTTGCCAATTCTCCCTGTTCATCCAGGATCGATACCTCTGCATGAAACACAGCCCTGCCGACAGTGCCGGGGTGTTTTAAAGGATCATCCTCCGATGCCCACAAAAGGATTGATGTTTCAGTCTGTCCCATGATCTGACGGAATGCCAGACCCGCATCCCTGCATTTTTCAATGAGATTGTCTGTCAGTTTTTCACCTCCCCCGGCGCATACCTTTAAAGAAGAGATGTCAGCCCTTTTTTCTGGGTCAACCTTTAATAATTCCCTGAATGCCGTAGGAACTCCAAGAAATTTTGTGACGCAGTATTTTTCAATATCTTTATAAATTCTTATGGGCTCGAATTTACGGTGAAGAACGATGGTTGCCCCTTTATAAAAAATGGGGGCTGCCTGGATAAAAAGGCCGCCTGAATGGAACAGCGGTAAAAAAATCAACATTATATCGCTGGAGTGAAGTTCAAAAAATATATCTGCATTTAAACAATTAAAAAATGTTTTTCTATGGGACAATACCGCGCCTTTGGGTTGGCCGGTTGTGCCTGAAGTATACATGATCACCTGCGATTCCTCGGGGTCACTCGGAGCAAGGGATTCCGTGAGAAACACTTTTTGCCCATCAAATTTTTTGGTCTGAGTCCCAAAGTCGATTCCCTTGCTTTTACATTTTCCTTCTCCCACACAAGCTAGTACAATGGGGGGGAAATAGCTGTCCAGATTAAGGGAATTTACTTCACTTGAAAAATCATCACCATGGATAAATAACCTGGGCCGGCAATTTTTAATAAAATAATCAAGTTCCAAAGCCGTTATGCGAAAATTAATGGGAACAAAAACAGCCCCCATCCTGGAACATGCAAGCATCAAATCTATGAATTCAGGACAGTTATTCAACATTACTGCTACCCTGTCCCCTTTTTCAATACCCATCGACTGAAGCCAGCAGCTTGTTCGTTCTTCTCTTTTGTAAAGGTCATCATAGGTGATGGTCTGTTCTTCGAATATAATGGCTGGTTTTTCAGGATGAAGCTCTGCCCAACGCTGCACCCACCAGGCAATATTCATGGACTTTATCATTTGATCTCCTATAGAGCGAAATATCTTGGTTTATCTGTTCGCATCCAATGCTTTGAGAATTTGATTTGCTTCTTTTCCAAATCCCTTATCCGTACATTTTTGAATCCATTTGTCATAGGCGGGTCTAAGAGACTTACCCCAGGCCTGTTTTTCACCTGGTGTGAGTATTTTAACCATGCCCACCTGTCCCAATTTTTCCAGGCTTTTTTCATCAAATGCTTTCATTACACCAAGAGAGCGTTTTTCTGTCTGCATTGATACATCCATCAGGATCTTCTGGTTTTCTTTAGACAGCTTATTCCAGGTATCAAGATTTATAAAATTTACCCATACCGTCCACCAGATCGGCCCCACAGAATGCTTGGCAACCTCATAATATTTTCTTGAATACATTGAACCCCATGAAGAAGAAAACGCATCAATTGCTCCCTTTCCCATGGCATCGTAGACTTCTGAAGATGCTATTTTAATTGGCGTCGCACCCCAAGCTGCCAGACTTGCAAGAGCACCAGGAACCGGCGCTCTGACCTTCAGGCCTTTAATATCATTGAGTGAATTGATTTGAACTTTCCCGCAGATACCATTACCACCGTATGCACTGTAATAGAGAAGTTTGACATTCTTTTTCTCAAACAATGGTTCCAGGATTTTATGTACGGTATCCCTGGCACGGAACCAATGATCCATATCATCAATTAATAAAAAATAATCAGAGAAACTAAATACAGGATTGTGCCCGCCCCAATGGCCAAGGGCGGTAAGACCCATTTCAACAGCGCCCATGGTGGCCGCATCAATTCCATTTCTATATCCAAATAGCTGACCGCCTGGATATACTTCCACTTTTACATTTCCGCTGCTTTTTTTTTCAACTTCATTGGCAAAGAAAGGAAGCAAATCTGAGCCAAAATAATGAGATGCAGTCATCCCTGTGAAATACCGCAGTTTAACGGGTTTTTTAGCCTCTGCACTTATACATATGAATAACCCCGTAACCATAGTTAAGAATGCACAAAGAAAAAATTTCCGGGTTGCCGATTTTAGCATGATCATTGTCTCCTTTTTTAATGGTTTTATGTTCTCTGTCTTAATGACTTTATTTGAACGTATCCCAAATAAATAGTTAAATGCTTATCCTTTTAACCGATATGATCCATTTGGGTTCCTGTTCCCTTATTGAACCATCAAAGAGGGAAGCCAGGTTGCCAATTGTGGAAAAAGTACTAGTATGCATAAAGAAATCAACATGATAAAAATAAAAGGGAATGTCCCCCTTATTATCGTGCCCATGCTAAATCCTGA
>JAAEMC010000847.1 GCA_024225895.1 Desulfobacteraceae bacterium
AATATTTCCAAGAATGCCTAAAAAAGTCACCATTGGTGATATTACTATCCGGGACGGGTTCCAGCACCTGGAAAAATTCATCTCCACTGAGGCTAAGATCACCTACCTGGAGGAGCTGATTTTTGCAGGATGCCGCAACATTGAGGTCACCAACCTGGGAAACCCAAGGAATATGCCTCAATTTCAGGATGCCGAAGAGCTCCTTGCCCATTTACGCAGCGATAATTTTGTCAAGCGGGCATCCAAAAAAGGTATTGATATGAAGGATGTGGTATTGACCGCTATTACCATTCGCGAGCCTTCTGTAGACCGGGCAATTGAGCTTGTAAAAAGAGGGGTCGGCCCGGACCGGTTATTGATGATGGTCTCCACCGAAGAACAGCATCATTTTGCCAACTCCGGCACCACACTGCCCAACTATTGGAAAGAAGCCGAAAGATGTATTCAAAAGTGTTCCGATGCAGGAATTAAAATGTGCGGTACGGTGAGCACCATTTGGGGAAGCCCCATTGGCGGCGCCACAGAGCTAAAAGATGCAGTCACTTTTACCAAGCAATGGCTGGATATTGGTGCCAGCGACATTGAACATGCCGACCATGACGGGTCTGCATCTGCTGCTGATGTATACCGCTATTTTGCCATGATCCTTGATGAAATCCCGGATACCAAGCTGCATATTGCCCATTTCCATGAGACCAAACGGGTGGCATCTGCTTCGATTCTGGCAGCACTCCAGGCCGGGATCTGCCATTATGAAGCCACTTTAGGCGGGCTTGGCGGCCAGCCGGCCAACTTTCTGGATGACCGGCCCATCAAAGGTACGGGCGATTATTATTACGATGATGAGAGATATGTGGGTCTTGTCTGCCTGGAAGATACACTTGTACAAATCGATGAAATGGGTATAGAACATGGATATGATGTGGACCGTATCCTGTGGCTGGGCAAACAATTGGAAAGAACAGTGGGCACGCGCCTAAGAAGTGAAGCCATGATTAATGGACGCACGCTCAAAGAAGGCCATATGGAATATGCCAGACCCGGACTTGCGAATTTGAAGGAAAAACTGGGAGAAGATCCCGACCAAAAATTCCCCAAAGATTGATCTTAAAAGGAGAGACTATGGAAAAGAAAGACAAAACCCCTCATATTAATGTGGATTACTTTGAGGATCTCACCGGTGATATTAATAACGGTGACCAGGGTGATGTTGCTGACGTGGGAAAACGTATCCAGCAGTTAAGAGAAGAAAGAGGCATCTCCATTGAAGATCTTTCAAGCCTCACCGGATTTAATCCAAAGCGTCTGAAAGAGATTGAAAGCGGTAAAGAGCAACCCCAGCTCGGTACGGTGATGAAACTTTCCAAGGCTTTGGATTCAGCGGTTGGTCGACTGGTTTCCGGTATTGGCAACCGACTTTACTCCATTACCCGGAAGAATGAACGAAAAAAAATTTCCCGGTCTGCATCCAAGTCCAGTAAAAAGAATATCTACTCTTATATGAGCCTTGCGCCTGAGGTCCAGGGCAGGCATATGGAAGCATTGATTGTTCAACTGGAAAAATGTGACGAGAAAGACATGTCTGTTCATGACGGAGAAGAATTCATTTATGTCCTCGACGGCACTGCCAACCTGACCATTGGCAAGGAAAGCTACGATCTTGAACCAGGTGATAGTGCGTACTACCTTTCAACTACCACTCATTATTTAACGGCAAAAACAGACAAAGCAGCCATATTGGCCGTTCTATACGAATAAGGAGAAAAAAATGTCAAAACTGCTGTGGCAGCCCTCGGATGAGAGAATTAAAAACACGAATATGTACAAGTTCATGCAGACGGTGAATGAAAAGTATGGAAAAAATTTTGACGAATATGCCCCCCTGCATGAATGGTCTGTAGAGAGCCTGGAAGATTTCTGGGCTACCTGCTGGGATTTTACCGGTATCAAGGCAACCACCCCATATGAAAAAGTGATTGAAAACCCGGAAAAAATGCCGGGTGCCAAGTTTTTCAAAGGATCCAAACTCAATTTTGCCCAAAATCTTTTGCAGTTCAGGAATGATAACCTTGCACTGGTTTTTAGGGGCGAAGATTCCGTCAGAAGAACCCTGACATACAATGAGCTTTATGACGAGGTTGCCCAAACTGCGGCCTCCTTAAAAGCCATGGGTATTAAGACCGGGGACAGAGTGGTGGGATTTGTACCCAATATGCCTGAAAGTATCATTGCCATGCTGGCAGCCACCAGCCTTGGAGCCATCTGGTCATCCTGCTCGCCGGATTTTGGAATAAAGGGCGTTCTGGACCGCTTCGGCCAGACCAAACCACGAGTTCTATTTACGGCTGACGGCTATTATTTTAAAGGCAAACCCCTGGACAGCCTGAAAAGGATTGCCGGCATTGTTAAGGAAATCCCCTCCATTGAAAAAGTTGTCGTCATTCCCTATATTTCCGAAGAGCCCGATATCAGCGTCCTTCCCAATGCAATCCCTATGAAGGACTTTAAAAATCCTGATGCCAAAGAGATTGATTTTGTACCCATGGATTTTGATGATCCGCTCTACATTATGTATTCTTCCGGTACCACAGGGCTTCCCAAATGTATGGTCCAGAGTGTGGGCGGCGTTCTTTTGCACCAGAAAAAAGAGCTGGTTCTGCATACCGACTTAAAAGAAGAAGACACCATCTTTTATTTTACCACCTGCGGCTGGATGATGTGGAACTGGCTGACCTGTTCGTTGAGTGTGGGCGCCACTCTGGTTCTTTATGACGGCAACCCGTTCCATCCCGGGCCCGATGCATTATGGAAAATGGCCCAGGATGAAAAAATTACCGTATTCGGCACAAGTGCAGGCTATATTGAAGCCCTTAAAAATGCAGGGGTGAAGCCCAATGATCTTTATGATCTATCCACTCTGAAATCAGTCCTTTCTACTGGTTCGCCACTTTCAAATGAAAACTTTGAATTCATCTATAACCATATCAAAGCCGATCTCCAGTTGTCCTCCATTTCCGGCGGTTCGGATTTAAACGGCTGTTTTGCCTTAGGCAATCCCATGGGGCCTGTGTATATCGGTGAACTCCAGTGCCGGGGCCTTGGTATGAAGGTCTTTGCCTATGATGAAACCGGCACACATGTGGTTGATCAGCAGGCTGAACTGGTTTGTGCAGCGCCCTTCCCTTCCATGCCCATTTATTTCTGGGGGGATGAGGATGGCTCAAAATACCATTCTGCCTATTTCGATGAATACCCCGGTATCTGGACCCATGGAGATTTTGTCATGGTCACCAGCCGGGGCGGTGTGATCATGTTCGGCCGGTCCGACGCAACATTGAACCCGGGTGGGGTCAGAATCGGTACAGCCGAAATCTACCGTCGCCTGGATGCCATGGAAGAGCTGGACGATTCCGTTGTGGTGGGACAACCCTGGGATAATGATGTCCGGGTTATTCTCTTTGTTAAAATGGCCCAGGGCCATGAATTAACCGATGATCTTAAAAATACAATTAAAAAAGATATCCGGGCGAATGCATCCCCGAGGCATGTACCGGCGAAAATCATCGAGACACCGGATGTGCCCTATACCTTAAACATGAAAAAGGTGGAGTTGGCCGTTAAAAAAGTTATTGAAGGCAAAGAGGTGAAAAACAAGGATGCTTTGAAAAATCCCGAAGCCCTTGATTTCTTCGCGGATTTAGAAGAGCTGAAAAGTTAACTCAGCAACGAAGTCTTTAACACAAAAATATTTAATTTTAAAAAGCGCTTCCATATGGTACTGTGTACCTTATTGGAAGCGTTTCCTATTTAAAATCCCAGGCACGATAAAAAGGAATCTATTCAGAGATGGAACTCCATGTGAAAGCCCATTACAATTCAAACAATCTTCAAGGCAAAATTGCCGATGCTTTAGAAAAGGCAGGAAAAGATACCGACCGGCTTATTTTAAAGGAGCTGGCTCCCATAGACCAATTGCATACAGGAGGGGCTTCCGCCACTCTTGAACTTTTCAATAAGGCACGGCTTCAAACCGGCTCGGAGGTCCTGGATGCCGGATGCGGTATCGGGGGATCTTCCAGGCTGCTTGCCAAAGAATACGGGCATATTGTTACCGGCATTGACCTTGCGGACCAGTTCGTAAGCACTGCCAAGTTTCTGACCAATGGTACCAGGCTTTCTGATCAGGTTCATTTTTATCAAGGTTCCATTACTGATATGTCCTTTGAAAAAGAATCCTTTGATGCCATTCTCTGCCAGCATATTTTAGTGAACATTCAAAACAAACAAAAGGTGTTTAAAGAGTTTTGTCGGGTATTAAAACCCAATGGAAAATTAATTCTCCACGAAATCGTAAAAGGAAATAATGAGCAAATCCTTTTCCCCGTACCCTGGGCAGACAAGGAAGAGATCTCTTTTCTGGATTCCTGGGACAACATGGAGTCCGGGATATCCAATGCAGGGTTTAGCAGAAGACTTGTTTCGGATCAGACACAAGATTCTGCTGCCTGGTGGGCAAAGGTAAAGGAATTCGCAAAAAAAAAGGACAATGCCAGGCAGATATTGGGCCCCCATCTGGTTTTTGGTGAAAATGCTGCCGCTTTTGGAAAGACGATGAGCTACAATTTCAAATGGAAGCGTATCAAGGTGTTTGAAGCCATTTTTGAAAAGGAATAATCAAAAATAACACCTTGCTAAAATATTCGAACAAAA
>JAAEMC010000848.1 GCA_024225895.1 Desulfobacteraceae bacterium
AAAGCCAAGCTTGAACAGGCCCAGTTGAACTTTGCCATGAATTTTGCCGAAACAGCCCTGACCCAGGCCCAGGAAATCGAAAATGCTTTGTTGGAAAACAAAATGCACAAAGCCTATCTAAAGGCCGGACTGCTGATTGCCATAATCCATGAAACATTTCTGGACTATACCATTGCTGAAAAAAAACTCCACGAAGTGATCATCACTGCCAGCAGAAATAATTATGGTCAGGCCCAGATGATGTCAGATGTTTATTTTGTCATGGGATCTGTCTGCTACGATACAAACAGAGAGGAGCTCGCGCTAAAATATTTCAGATCATCTGCAAAAATAGGAATGCTGGGTGGTGTCAAAAAAAACATTGTCAGGGCATTCAATGCCGCCAGATTGATTGATAAATACAAGGCAAAAGAATTATTGACCACTGACTTGGTTTATAAGGATGCCGCCTTCACACGAAACCGGCTGGCAAAACAGGCCAGCCCGTTTATCATATCTAAATCAAAAGTTAAGCTTTATGCATCCACCCTCTTTGTGGATATTGCAGGTTTCTCCAAATTAATGAAAAGATCGGATGAGAAACTCACTGTAAAAATGGTCGATGAACTGGTGGACCGGCTGTGCATCGTTATTTATAAAAACAACGGGTATATTGACAAGTTTCTCGGGGATGGATTCATGGCTATTTTTGAACATGGCGAAAACCTGGCACCAAAGGTTGCTCTCGATGCCATCCGGGCCAGTGTGGATATGAACAGGGCCATTAATGTTAAAAACCGCAGATTCAAAAGTGAGTACAATTTTGATACTGATATTTCTTTTAGAATGGGCATGAGTACCGGTGAAATTTACGCGATATTTTTAGGCAATTATATCAAAAGAGAATTTACCTATATGGGAAATGCTGTGAATCTGGCATCAAAACTGGAAAGTGTTGCAAAAACCAAAGCGCTCCTGCTAGATGATACAACCCATACACTGGTGCGAGATAAGATCATTTCAACAAAACGGGTCTTAAAATTGCCAAGCCTCGGTAAATCAACAGTATACGAGTTTGAGCGGTTAAGGAAAAATAATACCATTTAAGCCGGTGATTTCATGAATCGTGTTTATTGGCTGCAAGCGTGCAGGACTGCCGCTGTAGTCATTTAGCAATAAAAATTTATTTGGGTTAAGACTTTTTATTCTGCTTTCTGGAAACCTGTTTTTTCCGGGACCAGCGTTCAAAAAAGTTCATTACCCCGGCTCTGGTACTCCGTTCAATAATTTCCTCTTCCACTTTTACTCCGTCTTTTGTGGCCATGGCTTTTTGAAGGCATTTTGTTTTAACAGGACAGTGGTAAAAGCAGTCATCCGGTGTTTCTCGAAGACCTTTTTGTGTCATGGGAAAGACCTTTTCAAGATCCCCAAAGCAATCTGGAATATCGTTTTTTTTACCCATTATATTCCTCAAATTCCTTATTTAGTTTGGAAATGACGCCTGCTTTTGCAAAACTGTAAAAGTCTTTATTTCCGGTTATCAAGTGCTCATGTAAAATAATACCCACATATTTTAACGCAAATAAGAGCTTTTTTGTAATAGCAAAATCATTTGAGGAAGGATCGACATCTCCGGATGGATGGTTGTGGGCGAAAATCACAGCAGCCGCATTGTGCTGTAATGCTTTAATAATAACTTCTCTGGGATATACCGCACTTGAGGTCAAGGTCCCGGTAAAAAGAATTTCAGATGTCAAAACCCTGTTCTTTGCATCTAAAAAGATCCCTACAAAAACTTCTTTTGTTTTATGTCCAATGGTGTGCCGAAGATATTCAAAAAGATCATCAGGATTTTGAACCACATCTCTTGATACAATCTTTGCTGTAAGATAACGATCTGCTACTTCCTTGATCAACCGGATGCCAATACTGTTTATGCTCCCCACACCCTCAACTTGAGCCAAGTCTTCCGCCCTTGCCTCCAGGACAGCCTGAAATGTTTTGAACCGGGCCAAAAGTTTTTTAGCACTTTGCTTACAATCTTTGCGGGGCGTATTCAAGGAAAGCAAAAGCTCAATAACCTCGTAATCGTGGAATCCGTTCAAGCCGCTCTCTAAAAATTTTTTACGCAGCCGTTTCCGGTGCCCCTCCCCTTTATTCGTCCTGGGTATCTTGGGTACCTCCATCTTTTTCTTCCTGGGTTTCATCACCATCACCATCACCATCACTATCACCATCCTGATCCTGATCATCGTCCTGATCTTCTACTTCAGGAAGTCTGGCAATACCGATCAATTGCTCCTTCTTTGACAGATTGATTAATTTAACCCCTTGGGTATTCCTGGAAATAACATTGACACCCTGGATTGAAGTTCTGATAAGCTTACCTTTATCCGTGACCATCATCACTTCATCATTAGCATCAACCAGCAACAAGGACACCATCTTGCCGTTCCGTTTGGATGTCTTGATGGAAAAAACGCCTTTGCCACCCCGGGTCTGAGTCCTATAGTCTTCAATAGATGAGCGTTTCCCAAATCCATTTTCCGTAACAGTCATCAGGGTAGCTTCCTGGTTTAAAACTTCCATACCAACCATCACAGAATCTTTATCAATTCGCATTCCTCTGACACCCATGGAGCCTCTGGCTGTCGTACGAACATCGTTCTCGTTAAACCTGATAACTTTTCCGCCTTCGGAACCCAGGAATACATTCATATTTCCATCTGTAATCCTGGCAGCAATCAATTCATCGCCCTCAGCCATCTTTATTCCGATGAGGCCGCCCTTCCTGGGCCTTGAATAGGCCATGAGGGCCGTCTTTTTCACCCTTCCTTTTTTCGTGGCCATAACCACATACTTATTTTCGACAAATTCGGGGACCGTTAATACGGTGGCAAGCTTTTCCCCTTTATCAAAATTCAGGAGGTTGACAATAGCTTTTCCAAGGCTTGACCTCCCTGCCATGGGAAGCTCAAACACCCTTGACTGATAAACTTTGCCGAAATTTGTAATAAAAAGGAATGTGGCATGTGTGGATGCAACAAAAAGATGTTCAACAAAATCATCGGATTTTGTTCCCATTGCGGTCTTGCCTTTTCCGCCCCTATGCTGGCTGGTATACAATGTAATTGGATTTCTTTTGATATAACCGCTTCTGGTAACCGTTACCACCATATCTTCTTCGGCAATAAGATCTTCAATTGAGATATCGACCGTACTTTCAACGATCTGGGTGTACCTTTCATCCCCAAATTCTTGGTCCAGTTCAGACAGCTCGTCTTTAATCAGCCCTTTGACAACCTCATCACTGGAAAGAATTTCGTTGTACCAGGCAATATCCTTTAACAGGGCATCGTATTCGTCAATAATCTTATCCCGTTCAAGGCCGGTCAGGCGCTGCAGGCGCATATCAAGTATCGCCTTGGCCTGGATCTTGGTGAGATCAAATGTTGCCACAAGACCCTGTTTTGCTTCATCCGGTGTTTTAGATGCCCGTATCAGTGCCACAACCTCATCCAGATTATCCAGGGCGATTTTCAAGCCTTCAAGGATGTGGGCTGTTTCTTCAGCCTTTCTTAAATCAAACTGGGTTCTTCTGATAATGACATTTTTTCTGTGCTCAATAAAATGGGACAGAATTTCTTTTAAGGTCAACAGCTGAGGCCGGTTATTGACAACCGCAAGAAAAATAATACCAAAACTGGTTTGCAGATTGGTGTGTTTATAAAGCTGATTTATAATCACTTCAGGATACTGGTCCCGTTTCAGGCCGACAGCAATCCTCATACCGTCACGGTCTGATTCATCCCGGACATAAGAAGCGCCTGTAATAACCTTGTCCCTCATCAATTCAGCAATTTTTTCAACCAGTTTTGCCTTGTTGACCTGATAGGGAAGCTCGGTAACAATTATCGTTTCCTGTTTTGTTTTCTTATTTTCCTCAACTTCAACCTTTGCACGGAGCGTAATAATCCCCCGCCCTGTATTATAAGCCTCAAAAAGCCCCTTGTGGCCATAGATCAGGCCATGGGTGGGGAAATCCGGCCCTGGAATATATTCCATTAGTCCGGGAATATCAATATCCGGATCATCAATAAGTGCTTTTATAGCATTGGCAACTTCCCTGATATTATGGGGCGGGACATTCGTGGTCATTCCCACGGCAATTCCGGATGAGCCATTGACCAGGAGTGAGGGCAATTTGGTCGGCAGAACCAAAGGTTCGTCAAGGGTTTCATCGTAATTGGGAATAAAATCTACCGTTTCTTTCTCAAGATCTGCCAGCATCTGGTGGGAGAGCTTGCACATCCTGATCTCGGTATAACGCATTGCGGCCGGTGAATCACCGTCAACAGATCCGAAGTTGCCCTGCCCATCCACAAGGGGGTAGCGTAAAGAAAAATCCTGGGCCATCCGGACAATGGTATCGTATACGGCAGAATCGCCATGGGGATGATATTTACCAATTACATCACCCACAATACGGGCGGATTTTTTATAGGGCTTGTTCCAATCATTGCGCAACTGGCGCATCGCATAGAGCACTCGCCGATGAACAGGCTTTAAACCATCCCGGACGTCAGGCAGTGCCCTGCCTATAATTACACTCATGGCATATTCGAGATAGGATTGTTTCATCTCCTTCTCAATACTGGTCACATTGGTTTCTTTATCGATAATCAACGTTTTTCACTCCAATTTTTCTCTTTGTTTTCCAGGGCAATCGCATGTAACTTTTCCACATTAATGATTTCAAGCAGTTACGATTTAAAGGTAAATGCAATAAAAGTCTTTGATTTACGTAAGTGCCCGTAAAT
>JAAEMC010000849.1 GCA_024225895.1 Desulfobacteraceae bacterium
ACAATCCCGAGGCCAATAGGCACATAAGGTACTTTATAGGTGAATTTAACGAATTTTTCTTTAAAATACGCTTTTGGGAGGTCTGGATTGGCAATGACAGCATTTCATAGGGTCATGGGAAGCTGGGGAAGGACCAGGGCAAAAAAGGCAAACGCAAAATCCGCCTTGACCGGCATTTGAAACCCAAAAATTTGCGGAACGTAAAATCCGAGCCGGAGTTTATCCATTCCTTCTTTTGTGCCCAAACACAGACCAACCACCACCCCGATTATCACTACAATTAATCCGGCAGGCATTTTTTTGTTGTCCAAAAAAAACAATGTTAAAAAGGCAGCTGCAAACCCCAGTACAACACCAATGGGAATGGGTCCCACCGCTTGAATCTTAAGATATGGTTCTGCCAGGTTATGGGCTTGTTGAAGCGTGGATGATCCCATCATCAGCTTAAACCCCTGAACCATTAAAAGGATGCCGGCAGAAAGCTGAATTCCTCGTATTACGGGTTTCGGGGTATATTTACCAATGGTATCAATAACGCCGCTGATTCCGATAACCAACATGATGATACCCATTAAGGCGCAGGATGCTAAGACCTGTTCCGTACTCATGGCAGTGGCAATGGCATAGGCGCCAATGACCTTCATGGGTTGAACCGGAACCGTAATTTTATAGTAAACGCCTGTCAGAATATAAAAAAGGCCCACAGAGAAAAATATGCCGGAAGCAGATAACCCGTTGACCAGAATCATACCGATTCCAATCGGCAACAAGGTGCCCAGATCGCCAAAAGATCCAGCTAGTTCCCTCCGGTTGAATTCAAATATGTTTGCCACTTATTTGCCTTTTTTTAAACCATTATTAGGATTTTCAGCCCATATATTTCACGTAATTGTATCAGGTTGCTTTTTATCTGGTATGTAAACCGTTGTTTTATTTCTTCCGCTATTTTTGGAAAAATAAAGCGCATTGTCCGCCATGCTCACCCAGTCTTTAACTTCATCAATTTCCGAAGCTTTGGAAAGCTGGGCAATACCAAAGGACATGGTAATGGAAAGAAACTTATTTTCCAGGACTTTTCCTGATTTATCCACCTGTTGAAACTTATGCTGTTCAATATTTTTTCGAACCCGTTCCACAATGGCTAATGCATTTTCCTGGCGGGTCTCATCAAAGATGAGTAAAAACTCTTCTCCGCCGTACCGGCCTGCCAAGTCAAAATATCCTCTCATGGAATCGCTTAAAATCTGTCCGACTTCCTTTAAGATGATATCCCCTTGAATATGCCCATAGGTGTCATTGATTTTTTTGAAATGATCTATATCTCCCATGGCAATACTGGCAAAGGAGTCGGGTTTTCTTTCAAACCTCTTAATCATCCGGTCCACGGCCTGTTTTATCTTGCGGCTGCTATATAAACCGGTCAGATCATCGTTTTCAGCCTGATGTTTAAATTGCGTTTTTAAAAGGATGCTGCTTAAAAAATTGCACATGATCTCGACAGAAGAGACTTCGTGGCTTTTAATCGATGATTCCTTGCCGAAAAAGTCGCCGCCAAACAGATAGGCACCACCGAAATTTTCAGGTAAATAAACATATCCTATCAGATCACAACCCATCCCCGGCACATTGATATACGATGTTCTTTTTTTCAAAAAAGCAGTCACTTCATTAACAAACCGCTTGTCCGGATTATCCATGAAAAGCCGCAACCTTCGTCCTTCTTTTAAATCAAGCCTGGAATCTTTTGAATCCAAGACTTTGACCACTTCCAGGATGAGTCTATTTTCAATGACGTTGGAGACCTTGTACAAGACTGCCACATCAAAATTCATGGTTTTTTTGATGATCTCCAAAGGAAGATTAAAACATTCCTCTTTACCGGCATTCACATCCAGATCCCTTAAGAACGAGGGCAGTCTTCCAATCCGGTTCAGAATGGATTTGGCATTGGTCTCATCTTTCTTTTTTCTAATTACGATGGCATCACCTTTTTATTACTAACAGTCTGTTCCAATAAATTACTTGGAATCAAACACCACATTCCCTTCAAAGTCAAAGATAATACACCGAATCTTTAATTTTTCTTTGGAAAAAGTTGCAGCATTTTCCTTAATTTTATTGCCAACAAAAGAGATTAACCCGTCAAACTTGGGATGAATATAAGAAAAGGCATGGCGGGCTGTGTTGGCTGCTGCAATATTGTCTTTTAAAACAATATCTTTTGTAAGCTCATAGGCCCATTGGGAAAGGGTTTTCATTGTCATTTTCGATTTTGCCGCATGGGTGTGCTCATAACCCAAAGACATTTTCACTGCTTTGCCGAAAAACACAGTAAAAATCAGTGATGAAATCTCTTTTTTTTTAACTGCCTCATCAATGGAGGCTTTAAAAAAATCCCCGGTCTGGATAAAGGCTTCTTCACAAAATTTGGGGAAAAGATCCATGGCAAAACGCTCACTTCTCCTGCCGGTGGTATAGACCAGGGTGTCAATTCCTTTGGCGGCGGCAACTGATATACCGGAGCGGATGGTGGCAATATATGCCTCATGGGACAAAGGTTTTACAATACCTGTGGTGCCGAGTATGGAAATTCCCCCGATTATGCCTAATCTTGCATTCAAGGTTTTTCTTGCAAGGGTTTCCCCTTTTGGCACAAAAATCTCAACATCCACCTGCTTATCTTCCTTGATATCAAATTCTTTAAAAGCCCATTTTATGGATTCCAAAATCATCTTACGTGGCCCCGGATTAATGGCCGGCTCTCCCACATCAAGCTCAAGCCCCGGCTTTGTTATATGGCCAACACCTTGGCTCCCTTTTATATTTATCAAAAAAGATTTGGCGTTTTTAACACAAACCCTGGCACCGATCTCGGCTTTGTGGGTGATGTCCGGATCATCACCGGCATCCTTTACCACACTGCATTGACACGAATTTTTTGAAAGTTTTTTTAATTGATGGGTCTTTATGATTGTTTTTTCACCGGTTAAAAACCGAATCTCGACCTGTTTCGCCTTTTTTGAAGAAAAAAGAAATATGAGTGCCCCTTTAACAGAAGCAGCAGCAGCAGTTCCAGTTGTAAACCCTTTTTTTAAAGGCTTTGATCCCATCCCTATCCTTCTTTTTCCTTTTGGTACTGAATGCATTTTTTAACAAACACTTCAGCGCTTTTCTCGTTGCTGCCCAAGTGGACATGTAAGTAGGACCCAAGGGTGTTATTTGTCTGATATCCTTTTAAGGAGAGATCCTGACCTGAACGGGAAGAAACCTGGTAAACATCTTCGATGCAGTATTCAGCACCTGTATTTTCAAGAGAAGAATAGTGGAATTCATGTCCCCGTAAAATGTCTCCTTTTTTCCCCAGGAGCGTATCTTTTTTTAATGAGATCTCCCGATACCCCAATGACCTCAAGTTTGAGGACATTTGGACTGAAAAGTCAAAACAACTTGTCATTTGAAATGATTTTAACAAGTTTGAGTCGGCAAGCGTTTTGCAAAGATACATAAATCCGCCGCACTCCCCATATATGGGCATGCCGCTGTCACTTCCCTTTTTGATCTGGTTTAAGAGGGATCTGTTCAATGAAAGTTCTTCGGCAAAAAGCTCTGGATACCCTCCTCCTAAATAAATACCACTGGTATTTTCAGGTAGTTTGGGATCTTTTAAAGGGGAAAAGGGAACGATACATGCCCCAAATTTTTCCAAACTCTCCAAATTGTCCTGGTAATAAAAGCAAAAAGCCTTGTCCCTGGCTACGGCAATGATTGGCTTTTCCCTGCCCGGATCATTGGGCAAGATAATGGATTTTTTTATTGATCGCCTCTCAACAGGAGTCAGACAATTGATCAGTTCCCGGGTATCAATATTTTCTTTGACCATGGAGATCATCTCAGATATTGTTTCAGTATTTAGGGCATGTTCATCCGCCGTGACAAGACCCAGGTGCCGCTCCGGCATTTTAATCTTATCGTTTCTAGGCATGCAGCCAAGACACTTTGCTTTGCAGCTGCCCTCAACCGCACTTTTCAGATATTCATAATGAATTTTGCTTCCTGTCCGTGTAAATACCACACCGGCAATATCTAAATCCGGATCAAAGGATTCAAAACCTTTTACCATTGCGGCAGCACTTCTGGCCATGCCTTTGGCATCAATAACAAGGATCACTGGAAGGTTGAGCCATTTGGCCATCTGGGCAGTCGAGCCTGCTTCACTAACACCATCAAGCCCGTCAAAAAGACCCATTACCCCTTCTACGACAGCAATGTCTGCGCCCCGGGATTTTTCGTTGAAAAGATTTTCATTGTACTCCTTTGGCAGCATCCAGGAATCCAGGTTAAAGCTGGTCTGGTTCGCCATGCGGGTGTGGTGTCCTGGATCAATGAAATCCGGCCCCACCTTAAACGGGGCCACACGATATCCTTTATGAACCAGAAAGGCCATAATTGCCAAGCTGAGGGTTGTTTTTCCGGATCC
>JAAEMC010000850.1 GCA_024225895.1 Desulfobacteraceae bacterium
CTTTGTTCATGCCGAAGATTTGGAACTTGCAGGCGGAGGATCCATGAATGAAGGTCCTGTTGCCACCTTCTACGGCTTGCCGGGCATCCCTAATGCCTGCGAAAGTGTCATGGTGACAAGGGATATTGCCCTGTCCCAGTTAACCGATGCCCATGTCCATTTTTGTCATATCAGCACAGCCGAATCTGTTGAAGCAATCCGGCAGGCCAAAAAAAGAAATACCAAAGTAACCTGTGAGACAGCGCCCCATTACTTTACATTGAATGATGAAGCAGTCATTGACTATAATACCAATTTTAAAATGAACCCGCCCCTGCGGTCGGAAAAAGACCGTAAAGCCGTTATAAAAGGGCTTGTTGACGGAACCATCGACATGATTGCTTCTGACCATGCTCCCCACAGCGTTATTGAAAAGGATTTGGAATTTGATAAGGCAGCCTTTGGTATCGTCGGGCTTGAAACTTCTCTTGCCCTTTCTTTGGATCTTGTTAATAAGGGAGAGTTTACCATTGAAACCCTGATTAACAAGATGTCAAAGCATCCTGCGAAAATATTAGGGATAAATAATGATATCAAGCCGGGCAATAGAGCAGATTTAACAATAATAGACCTTGAAAGAGAATGGGTCGTCAATCCGGACAATTTTTTATCAAAAAGCCGTAATACGCCGTTTACCGGAAGAAAAGTAAAAGGACAAGCCTTTTTGACCATGGTAAACGGAAAAGTAGTATACCAGAGATCATAACCAATTTTCATCAGGTACGAGTATGGCCAAAAAAAAAGCATATCAAATTTTAGTGGTAGATGATGAAAAAAGTATGCGTGAATTTTTAGATATGCTCTTGTCAAGGCAGGGATACAAGGTGGCTTGTGCTAAAAACGGCAAACAGGCTGTCTCATCCATTAATAAACGCTCCTATGATCTAGTGCTTTCCGATATAAGACTGGGGGATATCACAGGGCTTGAGGTCTTAAAAGAGGCGAAAAAGAAAAACTCGGATACTGTCGTAATCATGATTTCAGCCTATTCCACAACAGAGATTGCTGTGGAAGCCATGAATGCCGGGGCCTATGATTTTGTGCCCAAACCTTTTGATAATGATGAACTCACACAGACCATACAAAAAGCCCTTGAACTGAAAACTCTGGATCATGAGAGGGAACTGCTTTCTTCCGAACTTTCCGACAGTATTTATTTTAATCGCATCATCGGCAAAAGCCCTGGTATGCAGGCTATCTTCAAGAGGATTTCCCAGATAGGACCCACCAAAACCAATGTATTAATCACAGGAGAAAGCGGTACAGGAAAAGAGCTGATTGCCAGGGCAATCCATGAAAATTCCGACAGAAACGACAAACCCTTTGTTGTGGTGAACTGCGGCGGTATCCCGGATACCTTGATGGAAAGTGAGTTCTTCGGCCATGTAAAAGGCTCTTTTACAGGTGCTATAAGTGATAAAAAGGGATTGTTTGAGGCTGCCAGCAAAGGGACAATCTTTTTAGATGAAATAGGGGAACTGTCCCCATTGCTTCAGGTCAAGCTTTTAAGAGCGGTTCAGGAGACTTTTGTTAAACCTGTGGGCGGGACCAAAGAAATCGAGATGGATGTCCGCATCATTTCAGCCACCAATAAAAACCTGGAAGAAGAGGTTATTGAGGGCAATTTCAGGGAAGATCTCTTCTTCAGGCTC
>JAAEMC010000851.1 GCA_024225895.1 Desulfobacteraceae bacterium
GATCACGGGAAATATCAGAGATATCAATGAAACCGGAAGACAAGTGATCGATGTGGGAAGAATCAATGGAAAAAGATTGATTACCCAGTGGATTTACCATCTGGCTCTTAATGCATTTGCCCCGGATTTTTTTGAAGTACAAACCATGATTACAGGGAAAGATCCCAAACAAAAGCAAAAAGTAATCAATGCTCAATTTCCGGATGTCAGGGAAAATGCAGGCCTGCTGTTTGAGGATCTTGTTGATATTTTTATACAGGGAAGAAGACAGCCGTTTGTTTTTGCCTGTGAAACCGCCTGGCAGTTTGCAAAGGCCCTGGCACCAAACGGGTATGATATAAACCAGGCCAATCTGAATCAGGCCTGGAATAAATCAAAGTCTGCCTGGTACGATACGTATAACCACAGCGGCGATGCAACCAACCGGTATTTGTCTCTCTTTTTTAAGGGAAAAGATATTTCACAAGGATGGGAGGTGTTAAGCTCACAAGGCTTTGTAAACAACTCCATCCGGGTATTTAAACCCCTGTTAGAGGTTTTGACGATATTATGATGAAGCCATTGGACCCATTTACCATTGATCTTGAAAAAACAACGCTCATTGAAGCCAGTGCCGGCACTGGAAAAACCTATACTATCACCACTTTATTATGTCGCCTTGTTGCCATGGGGTATGCCGTGGATACCATTTTGGTGGTTACCTTTACTGAAGCGGCTGCCGCGGAATTAAAACTCCGGATAAGAAACAGACTGAGCCGATGCCTGGATTTTTTAGAAAATCAAAGACCGGATGAAGATGATGAATTGGCCGGGTTCCTTAAAGGGCAAAAAGATGCAGGCCTGATCCGCCAGAGAATTCGTAATGCCATTAACGACTTTGACCTGTCCGCTATTATGACAATTCATGCCTTTTGCCTTCAAAGCCTTAAAGAAAATGCATTTGAAAGCGCTTCTTATTTTGACATAACACTTTCACCTGGTAATGCGCCGTATTTAAAACAGGTCTGCCAGGATTTCTTTGTCAAGGAAGTCTATGGTCTCCCGCCGATATTCTTAAGGTTTTTAAAAACAAAAGGATTCACACAGGAAAACGTAATGAGTCCATTTTCAAAAGCGGTATCCAGGCCTGATATCAGAACCGTTCCCCTGGAACAAGAATTTTGTGATGTATGTGATCAATACCGGGATTTAGTGAAAAAAATAGGTGATCTGCTTAAAGGATCAATGGATGAGATCATTGATCTGTTTCTCTCCCATAAGGGGATCGATAAAAGGAGTTATAATAAAAAATGGGTGCCTCAATGGCTAAAGGATGCCTTGAATACCATTGAAGCGTCCCGCAGTCGTGATATTCTCTTTACCATGACGGAAAAAGGGGATAGTCTGTATAAATTCACCCGGTCCAGGCTTGCCTCCAAAACAAAGGAGGGCGCGAGCCCCCCCTTTCATGAACTCTTTGATTTGTGCGAAGAATTGCTGGACCTATATACTATTTTTGAAAAGAATCTGATCAGTTTGAAGATCCGGCTGATCTCTTTTATCCATGGTGAATTTGAAAAGATCAAACAGACAAGAGGCATCTGTTTTTTTGATGATCTGGTAAATGACCTTGCCAAGGCCCTTAACGGGGAACTAGCCGAACCGCTTATAAAAAACTGCCAAAAAAGATACCGGGCCTGTCTCATTGATGAGTTCCAGGACACAGATCCCATACAGTATTTCATTTTTTCAAAATTGTTTGGCAATACCCATCGCCCTTTTTTTATGATCGGTGATCCAAAACAGGCGATTTATGCCTTCAGGGGTGGTGATATTTTTGCCTACCTTTGCGCCTGTAAACAAAGTGATCAGCGGTTTACGCTTGATAAAAATTTTCGATCTTCCCCATTGCTGGTAAAAGCGGTTAACCAGATTTTCTCGCATGCTGACAATCCTTTTTTGTTTGAGGATATCGAGTTTGTGAATGTCAGTACCCCGGAATTCTCCCGGGATCTGCTGATTGAAAACGAAACTGCAGCCGTTCCTTTGAATGTTTGTTTTGTTCCGGCACCTGCCAATGGCCCTGATCCAAAAACTATTATTGCTAAAGACGCTGCATTGAAAATGGTTCCCAGGGTCCTGGCACATCAGATCATCCAGCTTTTAAACTCAGACAAACGCTTAAGGAAGGCAGACAACGGGTACCGCCAGATTACTCCCGGCGATATAGGTGTATTGGTCAGAACCAATGCCCAGGCCCAAATGGTTCAACAAGCATTAACCTTGGTTGGTGTCCCTTCTTTTCTTTCAAAAACGGGATCTGTATTTGAAACCAAAGAAGCGATGGATATGCTCGATCTTTTGTGTGCAGTGCAGGAACCCGGCAATATGGGGCTGTTAAAGGCAGCTCTTTGTACTGGAATCTTCAACTATTCAGGGAATATGATTGCAGACATTGAAAAAGATGAACAGCAAATTATGTTCTGGCTGGAGCGTTTTTACGAATTTAAAGAGACCTGGGACAACAAAGGCTTTATTAGCATGATTCAGTCTGTTTTCCATTGGGATAGTGCTTTTTTAAATCCGGATAACCCTCTCAGCGAAAGGGTGTTGACCAATTTCTATCATTTATCCGAATTAATTGCTCAAGAAGCACTGCAAAAGCATTTGGGCGCGTTCTATCTTTTAAAGTGGTTCAAGGCCCAGCTGATTAAGGAGTTCAGGGAGGAAACCGCAGAAGAACTCCGGCTTGAAAGCGATAAGCAAGCTGTCGCTATTGTCACTATTCACAAAAGTAAAGGACTGGAATACCCCATTGTCTATCTGCCTTATCTTTGGGAAATGGGGGGAGGACGCCAAAAAAACCGTGAAGTTTTCTTCCATGATCCCAAAGAAGACTATCTGCTGAAGCTGGATTTGGGTTCAAATGCATTAGAGGCCGCCTCTGATCTGGCTGCAATAGAGGAGGAGGCAGAACAAAGAAGACTTTTGTATGTGGCCCTGACCCGTGCCGCAGCCATGTGCACCGTGATATGGGGCCATTTTAAAGGAGTGGAGAATTCTTCATTGGGAGCCTTGCTGCATCCTAAGGGTTGCAAGGATGATGATAGCATGCTGGCAGACCTGGAACTGCTTTATAAAAATAATGAGCAAAGTA
>JAAEMC010000852.1 GCA_024225895.1 Desulfobacteraceae bacterium
CTCCGGTCATCACTGGCATGGTCATATCCGTCACAATGACATCATATTTTTGAGGATCTGATTTAAACAATGCCAGAGCTTCTTTAGGGTTTGTTCTGGTTTCCACTTCATACCCGAATTTTTCTAAAATCAGGCCGCCCATTTCCACCAGGGCCTCTTCATCATCAATAAAAAGGATGGTCCCCATGCCTGCCAATGGTTCCTGGTCAATCCGCTCCTCGATGAGGACATCACCATGACTCACAGGGAAATAGACTTTGAAAGCTGTACCCTTTCCTTGTTCACTCTCAACCGAAATCCCGCCCTGGTGACTTTTTATAATATTTTGAACCACTGTCAGGCCCATACCGGTGCTTTCCCCCTGTTCCTGGGTGGTGAAATAGGGATCAAATATTCTTTCCATGATTGCGGGCTCAATACCTGGGCCTGTATCCCTTATGGACAAGAGAATATAATTCCCCGGTTCAAGCAGCTGGTAGGTCAGCCTGAGTTCCTTTTTCAACTCAATCTGAGTCAGGCCTATTTCCAGGACACCCCCATCCTTTTCCATGGACTGGGCTGCATTAGTGCACAGATTAATCAGGACCTGCTGAATCTGTGTGGAATCCGCATTGATGGGAACGCAATCCTTCGGGATATTTAGCTTAATATCAATAAAAGAAGGAATGGACGGTCGCAGCAGTTTAATGGACTCATCAATAATGGGAAGGATTTTAACATTTTTCTTTTCCGGTTTGGTTCTCCTGGTAAAACTCAATAATTGTTTTACCACGCTTTTTGCCCGGTTGCAGGCTGATTTAATGTCTTCCAAATTTTTACGTGCGGAATTCCATTCAGGAATATCTTCCATGGCAACTTCTGCATTGGCAAGAATGATCCCAAGAACATTATTAAAATCATGGGCAATACCGCCGGACAATGTGCCCACCGCCTCCATTTTTATTGCATGCTGGAGCTGGGCTTCCAATCTTGTTTTATCTTCAAGTGCTTCCAGGTGCTGTGTAATATCCTCAAAAATTCCAATGGCGCCAATAACAGATTTATCCGTGGACCAGATCGGTGCAAAGTTGGCACGGACCGGCTTTGAAATGTTTCCTGTAGCTGAATAATATCTTCCTTCATACTGGCTCTTATTCCCGGACAAAACTTCAGAAATCACGGTCAGCATCTTTTGATCTTTGACCGATTTAAGGGAATCAAACCCGATGAGTTTTTCAACAGAGCTTCCTAAAATTTCACATACATTTTCATTGCAGGCGGTAATCACACCAAACCGGTCAAAATGAACAATACCCAAGGGTGAGTTTTCAAAAATGGACCGGTATTTTTCCTCGTTCTCTTTTAAGGCGGCCTGGATTTGATTACGTTCCCGGATCTGTTTTTTTAGTTTGATATTGGAAACTTTTAATTCTGTGGTTCTTTCCTGAACCAGTCTTTCCAGGTGGTCATAGGCGTTGATCAGCTTATTTTCAACTTTTTGACGGGCCTTAATTTCATCAAGTAATGTTTGATTATTTGAATCCAGTTTTTCAATCATGGAGTTAAAACTTTGTGAAAATTCGCCAAGAAAGTCTGTTTTTTGTTTAAAATCACCTTTGGTAATCTGCTTGGTCTGCCAGGTCAGATGCAGCAATGCCGCTTGCAAGCTTTTTAAACTATTGGCAGCCGGCAGCCGGCTTTTTATCTTGGGGCTCAAATCCCCTTTGGAAATACGCAGGATTTCCTCATAGAGCTGCCATTGTTCCTTGATGAGTCGATTTACATAGCTGCATAGCTGGCTGATTTCATCTTCTTTGGTATTGAGCAGTTCTATTTCCTGGATAAAATGTCCGTTTAAAAGGCCGTGGATGGCCTTGGTAATTTCGTCAAGCCGTGCAATATCTGTCTGGATCATAAATATTTTACACCTGTGTTAAATGGATAAGCCTATTGCGTTATAAGCCGGAACAGCAGCCGGATTAGCCCTATTTGGGGTTTTAAAGAAAATTAAATTATTCTACCTTAATGGCTTCAAACCGGCAAATCCGCTCACCGGTGCACCAGCAATCAACTTCTTTTACTTCAAAAGCCATCCCTGTAAAAGTATCCAAAACGCCTGCAATTAGACCTTCATCAAACACACAAATGGCTTCATCGTGCATTGGAAGACCGGAACAATCCAGATCTTCCTCCACAGTCAGTGTAAATGCCATGTTTTGAAGATCACATTTTTCCATGCGAAGGATGCCGATGTTTAATGTCTTTAATAAATTTTGAAGCTTTGAAATCAGGTCATTCACGTCTGATGCCGATTGTATCAAATTTTCATAAATGGCTTTGCCCGAAGTATAACCTGCGTCATAAAATATCTTTACCGCTGTCTCAACATCTGTGTGTCTGATGGCAGAATCTCTTAATGTATATTGCATCAAGCGATAAATGGCTACGCTGGTTGTATTTCCTAAATTTGGCCGGCCCAATTCAATATTTCCCAAATGATCCCATTCAAATTGAAAGGTATCCCTGTCCTCTAAGAACATTTTCATTCTCCTTTGGTACGATTATGATTTACTTTCTCTAAAGCAACCCCTTTGATATTTTTTACACTATTTTCTTCTATTTTTAAAGCAAGGCAGATGTAATTGTCCAAAGAAAAAGTGTTGACATCATCCTTAATCCACCATCAAAAAAATAAAAAACCTCGTTGTACTTGATTGCTCAAGCCGATAGACTGTTTGCGCGAACAAAAACCTATCACCAACGAGGTGTAATAAATATGACACAAGGCGTCTTACCATTCAAGTACGAAGAAGAAAAAACACAAAGCGGGACGACAGCGCTGGCAGGCTTGCCGATCTACCTTGACCTTGCCAAGGTTCTTGGGCTGTCCAAGTCAATTCAAAAGCATCTAAAATTGCGTGAGAGCAGCCAAGGATGGACAGATGCTCAGGCTGTTATGTCGTTGGTATTGCTGAACCTGTCAGGAGGAAGCTGTGTTGATGATCTGGATATCCTCAATGCTGATGACGGCTTTTGTAACGTCTTACGTAAATTAGAATTGCATTGTCTTAAACGCAAAGAACGCCGAGAACTTGAACGAAGGTGGCGTAAAGAAAAGAAACGGTTTGTGCCATCTCCTTCCGCAATGTTCAGGTACCTTGCCGGATTTCATGACCACGATCAAAAAGAAGCACGGCAATGCTCCACAGGCAAGGCATTTATCCCCACTCCAAATGAACACCTGAAAGGACTGGCAAAGGTCAACAAGGACCTGTGCACGGCATTAAATACTGCTTCAGTTTGTAAAACAGCCACTCTGGATATGGATGCAACACTGGTGGAAACAAACAAGAAGGATGCTTTTTTTTGTTACAAAGGGTTTAAATCTTATCAGCCGCTGAATACCTGGTGGGCAGAACATGAGGTGATTTTGCACACAGAATTCAGAGACGGCAATGTGCCTGCAGGATACGATCAGTTAAGAGTCTTTAAAGAAGCCTTAAGATACCTGCCGGAAGATGTTGAAAAAGTAAACTTAAGATCTGACGCTGCCGGATATCAGCATGAGCTTTTGAAATATTGTGAAATGAGTGAGAACAAACGCTTTGGACGGATTGAATTTGCAATAGGCTGTAAAGTCACCAATAGTTTCAAAAATGCTGTCACACAAGTTAATAAATCAGATTGGCATCCCATTTACAAGACAGTCGGCGGCAAACGAATTGAAACCGGGACCGAATGGGCAGAAGTCTGTTTTGTTCCCAATGAGATCGGCCATAGTAAGAATGGGCCACAATATCGTTATCTTGCAAAAAGAAATTTGCTGCACGATCAGCAAAAGCTGCCTGGAATGGAGGATGAACAATTGCTTTTACCTTTTCCCACAATGGAAATGGATGATAAACAGTATAAGCTGTTTGGGATCGTGACCAACATACCGGAGTCAAAAAGATATGGAGAGAACCTTATCCACTGGCTTCATGCAAGATGCGGCAAAAGCGAACAAGTTCACTCAATCATGAAAAAGGATCTTGCAGGCGGAACCTTGCCGTCAGGTGATTTTGGAAAAAATGCCGCATGGTGGTGGATAATGATCATTGCATTAAATCTGAATGCAATACTGAAAGCATTGGCATTGGAACCTGAGATGAAAAACAAAAGGATGAAAGCCATACGGTTCTCAATCATCAATCTGCCGGGTCGTGTGATAAAAAAATCCAGGCAGCTTATTTTACGATTATCCAAAGGGCATCCATCCTTTAGGAAACTGATTGATGCCCGCATACGGATTGCCATGTTACAAACACTGCTGTCAGGATAATGTATGAAAATTTTAGACAAAATAAGAAATACAAGTTTTATCGACACTATTCCTGCGTCCAGAATCAGTGGAAAGGCTGCTAAAAAGTGTTCTAAAATCAAAAGACCCACCTGAAATCTAATTAGCCTTGAAAAAACACCTCAAAATTGGCTTTGGAGAAGACTGTTTAAAGTTGGTGGTGGATTTAGGTATATTGTTTATATTTTTCAACAAAACCTCTATACTATACAACCATATCTAATTTCCAAATGAAATATATACCCTAAAGGTCAGAAGCTTGAAAATCATTTTGAAGAACTGGAGCTGGTATACCCTA
>JAAEMC010000853.1 GCA_024225895.1 Desulfobacteraceae bacterium
AAAAGATATACTTTCAAGCCAAAAAGAAATTTGCCTTTCACATGCCAGATCCATAGAAGATGCGTTTGCTTTACTCGGCCAGGAGGATCTTCCGGAATTTGATCTAATTTTTTTGGATTTTATACTGGGCAATGGAACTGGATTTGATTTTTTTAAGAAGGCTGCTGAAAAAAACTTGCAAATACCTGTTGTGGTTATAACCGGCCAGGGCAATGAGGTAATATCTGCAAAGCTGATACAGGCAGGCGCCAGTGACTATCTGCCCAAATCCAAGATAGGCTCCCAATCGCTTTCAAGGATTATTTCCAATGCATTGGAAAAATCTCGGCTGAAAAGAGATCTAATGCAGATGCAGGCAAGGCTGGTGGAAACTTCCACAAAGGATGATCTGACAGGGCTCTTCAATCGACGTTTTTTCATGGAAACTCTGGAGAATGAAATGGAACGAGCAGAGCGGTATAATGAGAATCTATCACTGCTCATGATTGATATTGACCATTTTAAAAAAGTAAATGACATCCATGGTCATCCAATTGGTGATATTGTCCTTTCCAATGTTGCCAAGGTTTTTTTATCCTGTGTCAGAAAAAGCGATTTTGTTGGACGGGTAGGAGGAGAGGAGTTTGGTATCATCCTTACCCAGACCGGCAAAAAAGAGGCTCTTACAGCAGGTGAAAAAATACGAAAGGCTGTAGAGGAAACACAATTTTCAAATTTTGAATTTGATCTTAAAGTAACAATCAGTATCGGTGTTTCAATCTATGAAACTACAATGAATACGGATATATTAGTAAAAAACGCAGACGACATGTTGTACCTTGCAAAACTCAATGGCCGAAATCAAGTAAGAGTTTAACTGTTACAATATCTCTAATATCCGGGCAGCAGTTTTAAATAGAAATTAAATTTTAAGAATAAAATTGTCTAATATGACTATTTTGTCTGTTTATATCCCAAGCTTCCCTGCCAAATCCCTGTTCTTGGAATATCCGGGTTTCCGGTTTCAAACTGTTTATCAATTACAGCGATTGCCAAAATGATTTTTGTGAATACCCAAATGGCGCATAGCAAGCACCAAAAACCAAATACCTCATAAATTCAAAGACTTAAGTCAAACGACCTTAAGATGTCTCAATTCTGTTTTAACGGAACATATTTATGGCATCAGGTATATATCATTTATTTATGCAACAAAAGGGTTTATTTTGTATAAAATTGTCTTATATTTGTTAAAAATAATACAAGGATATAAAAAATTGGAAAATAACAAAAATCAGAATAAAGAAATAGAAGACAAGTGGTACTATATTATTGTACAAAATCCAGGAACCTCAACTGAACAATTTGTGGGATTCAGTGATTCAAAAACCAATTGCAAATTCATCCCGGCATTTAAATCAAAGGATGATGCCGAAACCTGTTTTGCCCTGATGCCCAAAGATATCTTCAATGGACAATATGATGCCCAGGCGGTAATTCAAGAAGATCTTTCATCTCTAGCAAAAGAGAATGGACATGAGGTTTATCTTTTGGATGAAAAAGGGACCATACTCAATTATGTAGGATAATTTTTCATCATTCACTAATTTAGGAGAGCCATTTTGAGTTTAAAACTTGCAGTCGGCGGAAAAGGCGGTGTAGGAAAAACAACCATCACTTCTCTCATTGCCCGGACCATTGCCGCTATAAATACTGAAACAAAAGTAATTGCCATTGATGCAGATCCGGTAGCCAACCTGGCAGCAGGATTGGGTATTGATGAAACCAAACCCATCACCCCGGTATCTGAACTTTCAGATCTTATTGCAGAAAGAACCGGGGCTCAGCCCGGTACCATGGGCGGTTTTTTTACCCTCAATCCCAAGGTGGATGATATCCCGGACCGTTTTTCCATTGAAAAAGACGGGGTAAAACTTCTTGTCATGGGCACAGTCCAGCAAGGCGGCTCAGGATGCATCTGCCCGGAAAGCACGATTTTAAAAGCATTGATGAATCATCTTGTATTGGCCAGAAATGAGGTGATAGTCATGGACATGGAGGCCGGGGTCGAACATTTAGGCCGTGCGACATCAGGATCGGTTGATGCCCTGATCGTTGTCGTGAACCCCGGGAAAAGAAGCCGGGTGGCAGCAGAAAAAATCAGGAAACTCGGGTCTGACATTGGTATTAAAAATATCATTGTTCTTGGGAACCGGGTAAAATCAGAAGAAGACAAGGCCTTGATTCAAGACAGCATGCCTGGTTATGAAATCCTTGGATTTCTTCCGGAGATGGATGAAATTGTGGCTTCAGATCGGGAAGGAAGGCGCCCCTTTGATGACATTGAAACCATCCCCCAAGAACTAAAAGAGATTACCGAAAAATTAATGGCCCTTGATGCCTAAATTTTATATGCTTTCCCCGGTTGTTTTAATACCAATGTCATACGGGGAATAATTTTTATTTATTAAGAGCAGCAAGGGTGGTATCCAGCATCCGGTTTGAATACCCCCATTCATTATCAAACCACGCCTGAAGTTTTACCAGCCTCTTTTGACTTACCCGGGTCTGATGCTTATCAATAACTGCGGATCGGGAATCATGGTTAAAATCGCAGGAAACGAGCTGTTCTGAAGTAACCCCTAAAATTCCTTTCAGCTCTTTTTGGGCAGCTTTGCACAATATTTCATTCACCATTTCCGCACTGGTATCCGATGTCACATAAAGAACAATATCCATGATGGAAACATTAATGGTGGGCACACGGATGGCAAGGGTCTCAAATTTTCCTTCCATGGATGGCAGCACCCGGCCGATGCCTTTATTCAACGATGTGCTCACCGGAATAATAGAATGAAGTGCGGATCGCGTCTTCCTTAGATCAGTGTCATAGGCGTCAATGACCGGCTGGTCATGCATGGCAGAATGGATAGTAGTGATACTGCCGCTTTCAATACCAATAGCCTTATCTATGGTATCCAGGATTGGAATCAGGCAATTGCTGGTGCAGGAGGCATTGGAAATGACATTATCCCCTCTTTTCAATAAATGGTGATTAACACCATAAACAATTGTAGCATCCATTTCATCACAGGCAGGCTGGGAAAAAATCACCTTTTTAGCACCTGACTCAATATGTGCCTCGGCAGACTGCCTGTCATTGTAAAACCCGGTACATTCAAGAATCGCATCAATTTCAAGGGCTCTCCAGGGTAATTTCGTAAGATCCTTGTTATGGAGTAACCGCACCTTGTCCTGTCCTAAGACCAATCCGTCTTCATAGGTTCCCACAGTGACTGGGAACCGCCCATGGGTAGAGTCATATTTTGTCAGATGATAAACAGCTTCATCCCGGGCCAACTCATTTATGGCTTTTAAGGCAAACCTTTGATTAAAATATTGTGACTCGTATAAAATTCGTGCGATACACCTGCCGATCCGCCCATATCCATTAATTGCTATATTGTATTTCATTTTTCGTAATCACCCAATAAATCAAATATCATTTTTTAAATGTTACCAATGGTTAAAATAAAACAACAGTTACAGAAATGAAAATTTGTATACATAACAGACTAAAATATCAATAGTTTTTTACGATCCAAGCAAAACACTGGATTCATTGAAAAAGGTACCGGCAATGCAGGCGGTTAAAAGGCAGGCTAAAGTCGCCGCGATCAGTGCTCTGACCGCAACTTTTGAAACCTGTGCCGTTCGTTTGGGTGCCAGGGCGGTAACACCGCCTACAAAAATGGCCATGGACGCCACATGGGCAAACCCGCATAGAGCATAGGATGCAATAACAGCCGAACGCGGATGGACCAGCACATCGGCATCCAGTATTTTTGCCAGATCCTGATAGGAGGCCACTTCCGTTAGGATAATTCTTTCCCCGATTATCTGGGAAATAACCGGCGCATCAGACAAGGGGATACCAATAATAAGAGTAAACGGATAAAAAAGATATCCCAAAAGCGCTTTCAATGACCAGTTTACTGTAAGATTAAACCAGACATTCAGTTTGTCCCCTGCACTGCCGATTACCATGTCCAAAAGGCCCACCAGCCCTAAAACGGCAATCAGAAGTGCTGCAACAGCAAACACCACCTTAAGGCCTGCCTGGGTTCCGTTGATTACTGCCTCAAATACATTGGAGTCTTTTTCATAATACACATCAACGACTTCTCCCAGTGTCTTGGGCTGTTCTGTTTCAGGAAAAATAATTTTTGCCATTATCAGGGCGGCAGGAGCGGATAAAAAAGATGCAGAAATCAAATGGCCGGCAATGGTTGGAAACTGATTTTGCAAGGTAAAAACATATAGGGCAAGAACATTGGAAGCAACGGTTGCCATGCCTGCGGTCAAAATAGTGCACAACTCCGATCGAGTCATCGTATCAATATAAGGCCTTATTGTAAAAGCAGATTCCACGCCCACAAATATATTGCTGGCTGCACAAAGGCTTTCTGCGCCGGATATTTTCATCAACTTGGTAAACACCCTTGCAAACTGTTTAATGATAAAGGGAAGGATGCCGTAATAATAGAGAATTGCCACCAATGCGGAAAAAAATAGGATGGTAGGCAATGCCTGGAAAGCAAATATAAATCCTAAAGAGCCTTCTTGGCCTGGTTGCGCAGCCAAAGGGCCAAAAACAAAGGATGCTCCGGAAGATGCTTTGGACAATACAACAACGGCAAAATCATTGATTACCTTAAATAATTTAATCCCTGTTGGAACCACAAAAATAAAAAGGGCAAAAAGCATCTGCAGGCCAACACCCCAAAGCACAAGATGCCAGTTCATCCGTCCCCCACTTTTAAAAACAAACTTAGATATCAGCCAAGCAATGGCCAAAAGGATAAAAATGCCGGAAAAACTTACCAGATTATAGACTTCCATTTTTTGCTCCCTGAATTTTTTCCTTTAAACCAAAAGGAATATTTTTCGCAAATTATGATTTTGATTATTTTCAATTATCGTTTTATTCAAACTGAATGGATAAATCAATACAAGGCATGGGAAAGATGGATGGAATTGAATTTCTTGTTAGCCCGGATATTTGATTGTAATTATTAATTTGACCCAATCCTAATAAACGGGTTGTTGCTTTACCTATCCTTAGTTTTGTTTGGCTTCAGGCAGGTAAATATTAAAGGTTGTCCCTTTTCCAAGGGTAGTGTCAATATCTATGCCCCCCCGATAATTTTTAACAATCCCGTGAACAACGGAAAGACCTAATCCTGC
>JAAEMC010000854.1 GCA_024225895.1 Desulfobacteraceae bacterium
AGGCGCGTGAAATTTTCAACCTGTCCAAGGACGATATAAAGTGCATGAACAAAAAAACATTAACAAAGCTTTTCAGGCAACTTGCAAGACAGCACCATCCGGACAAAGGCGGTGATCATGATAATTTTGTTGAACTGAACAATGCTTTTGAACGCTTAAGGGAAAAATTAAAATAAGTCTTTAATGCGGCATTTGAGGCCTCTTTTTAAATAAACCCCAACACTGCAAAAAAATGATCATGATCGATTATAGTGATTCCCAAAAAATATGTTTTCGAAAAACAATTTAATTTAATGGAATCACTTAAAAGCAAATCGATTTTGTATCAACCGATTTTAATCCTCAAAGGGTAGAAATGGTTATAAGCTTATCTGGACTTCATTCTGCGATTTGCTACAGCATGTCGGGGTAAAGATAAAAAACCCTTGAACATATCCCTGTCTAAAAACGTCATGAAAATAGCAAACAGAATCAAGATGCCGCCAACCACATGATACAGGCTTAAACTCTCCTTTAAAAAAAGACAGGATAAAGCAACTGCACTCATCGGCATGCAGGCGGTAAACACCCCTGCCGTATTGCCCGACACCTTTTCCACACCCTTGAACCAGAGATAATAAGACAATACAGTAAATATGGCCCCCAAATATAGCATGGCCAGCCAGGCTTTATTACTCACGCCGGCAAAGTCAAAAAAGAGCCCCTGGTAAATGGAAAAGGGTAAAAACATGGCAAATCCCAAAAAGCTTAAGATGGCGGTCAGTTCAATATTTGAGATTTCCGAAGGGATGCGTTTTCTCATCATCAGGAAAAAGGCTTCTCCAAAAACTGCCCCGAGAACGATCAAATTACCGGTCAGATGCGACCGATTTATATGTAAGCCCTGGGGTGTAAAAAGGCCATTCATGCTGATGATACCGAGAATTACAAGGATAACGGCTGCAATCTGTCTTTTCCCCGGCTTTTCCCCCAGCATCAAAAAGGATGCCACAGAGATCACTGCCGGCGAGGTACTGGTAATCAAGCCGGCTTCAATACCGGATGTATATCTTAAGCCCAAAAGCAGTAAAAAGGTAAATATAAACTGACCACAAAAGGCCATGAGCAAAAGCCTTAAAAATAGCTTTACATCAATCTTGGCCACAATCACTCTTGCCCGGGCCAGCACCGGCAGCATCACTATACAGGCAATACCAAACCGCAGACCCGATGCCAAAAAAACAGGAAAGGCAAAGGTGACAATTTTTCCTACAACCACTGAACTGCCAACGATTACCATGGCAAGGGCCAAATTCATATACGAAAAAAGTTGTGTCTTCATCATTGCTGCTCCATTTAATTAATATTAAGATTCAGCAATATGATGACACAACTTTTAAGGGTTTTTCTTGGACGATATTGCCCAATATATTTTAAAGATCAGATAATGCCAGTTTAATTCTTTCCACAGCAAAATCGACTTCTTCTTTTTTAATTACCAGAGGTGGTGCAAACCGGATAGTATTCACATGGGTTTCCTTGCACAACAATCCCATATGCATCAGTTTTTCGCATATGGCCCTGGCACCGCCAGGGGTTCCGGATTTTAGTTCAACAGCAATCATCAGACCTCTTCCCCGGATCTCCTTGACTGCCGGGCAGTCGATTTGCTTAAGTTTCTCAATAAAATAATCGCCCATGGTCTTTGCATTTTCAACCATGTTTTCTTGAACCAAAACTTTAAGCGCCTGCCTTGCCACAGCACAGGCCAAAGGATTCCCCCCAAAAGTACTGCCATGCTGACCAGGTTTGAGAACACCTAAGACCGCCTCATTGGACAAAACGGCAGAGACTGGATAAAAACCGCCGGAAAGAGCTTTTCCGATCAGAGTTAAGTCCGCCTGAACCCCTTCGTGCTCCTCAGCCAGAAGTTTGCCTGTCCTTCCCAATCCTGTCTGTATTTCATCCAGGATAAAAAGGATATTGTGCTGTGTGCAAACCTGTCTTACTTTTTTTAAATATCCCTGGGGAGGGATAATGACGCCAGCCTCGCCTTGGATGGGTTCCACCATAAATGCCACAGTATTGGGAGTTATTGCATTTATAAGAGCATCTGCATCCCCAAAGGGAATCTGTTTGAACCCGGATATAAAGGGACCAAAATTTTCCCTGGCATTTTCATCGCTGCTAAAACCTATGATGGCCAGGGTTCTGCCATGAAAATTATTTTCACAGACAATGATTTCTGCCTTATCCTGTTCCACTTTCTTTTTTTCATATCCCCATTTCCGGGCACATTTTATGACGGTCTCAACCGCTTCAGCGCCGGAATTCATGGGCAGAACTTTGTGGGAATCGGTCAATTTACATAATTCATCATACAAAAGGGCTAATTGATCATTACGGAATGCCCTAGATGTAAGGGTTAGTTTATCTGCCTGGTCCATCATTGCCTTTTTTATTTTTGGATGGCAATGGCCCTGGTTCACTGCCGAATAAGCAGACAGGCAATCCATATATTTATTTCCATCCATATCCCATACCCAGATGCCTTCCCCCTTGCAAAGAACGACATCCAAAGGTTTGTAGTTGTGGGCACCCAGTTTGTCTTCCAAATCAATCATCTCATTAGTTTTCATATATGCTCTCCTTAATGCATGAGAAAAATTACTTTAATTACATAATAGAGTCCAGTATATTAGGGGTCAAACGAATTTTATACACATTTAAACTGAGAAAAAATCATGCAAAAGCCATTGAACAGAGCCCGGTTACCCCTTAATGCCTTACGGTCATTTGAAAGTGCAGCCCGTCATTTAAGCTTTACAAAAGCTGCCAGTGAACTCAATGTAACCCAGGGGGCAGTCAGCCGCCAGGTAAAACTCTTGGAGGAGCAGCTTGATGTCATCCTTTTCCACCGCCTTCACCGCCAGTTGAAACTTACAGCCCAAGGACAGCTTTTACTGCCTCAACTAACAGACGCCTTTAATATAGTGGCTGACGCCGTTCAAAGGCTTGTCAGCCAGACCAAGGATTTAAACCTTAAAGTCCATCCCACCTTTGCCATCAGATGGCTTATTCCACGGCTTCATAATTTCCAGGCCCGTTATCCCAAAATCCAGGTACGGTTTACCACCTCAAACGTAAATGTGGATTTTAAGCAGGAGAATTTTGATTTGGGCATCACATATAGAGGCGAAAAAATTCCGGGAACCGCAAGGAAAAAAATTCTAACTGAACGGCTGACTCCGGTGTGCGCACCAGTTTTTTTAACTGGAGAAACCCCTTTAAAAAATTATCAGGACTTAAGAAACCATCTTTTGTTGCACAACAATCCGGACCAGAGGGAATGGCGGTTATGGGCCGGTCAGGCGAAAGTTGACGGTCTCTCCTTTGAACGAGGTCAGATCTTTGAAATTGATGATGCCGCATTACAGGCTGCCACCGCAGGGCTGGGTGTGGCTTTGGGCGATCTTTTGCTGGTTCAAGAAGACCTTAAAACAAAACGCCTTGTAGCACCTTTTGATTACATAGAAGTGAAAACAGGTAATTATTACATATCCTGGCTCGAAAAAAATGAAAGCAAACCCGGGGTAAAAGAATTCCAAGAATGGCTGGTAAAAGAGATTGATCCTGATATTTCCTAAAAAAATTCAGATCATCTGCAGGACATATATATCCCGGGCGTGATGCCATAAATCTTTTTAAAAATGCGGTTGAGATGGCTTTGATCAAAAAAACCTGTATCACAGGCTACATCCACAATAGGCATACCTTGATTCAGCTTTTTTTTCGCATTTAACGCCCGGATCAAATTCAGGTACTCATGGGGTGTCAGACCGGTCTCCTTGGCAAAAATTCTTAAAAAATAATACCGGCTTACGTTGGCCACCGAACTTAACTCCTCTAAAGATATCCGTGTGTGGTAATGTTCATGGATATATGTCCTGGCTTTTTTCACAGCTTTTTTTTCAGAGCCCATCGGCATGGGACAAGGCTTTTCAGGACAATGGCGTAATACAAATTCAACAATTACGTCGTGGAACCGGGATTCTTTTTCCAACAGGCTGATATCGGATCTTTCAAAATCCCTGTGAAGAGCCATAATCTTTTGGGCAATTCTTTTATCATTTATAATCCCTTTTTGGAAAAAGGGCATTACGGTTTTTTTATCTGCCACCTCATCACATATTTCTTGGATCTGGCCATGCGCAAGGTAAAACATGCGATACTGCCAGCCTTTTTCAGACACACAAAATCCGTTATGAACCTCACCCGGGTCCACCAGGTTAATATCACCCTCATTGGCCACCAATTGCTGTCCCCGGTAATCAAAACCCAACTGCCCTTTCTCTATCACCCCAATGGCATGTCCTTCATGGAAATGAGGTTTGAACTGCGTTTTCGTATATGCGGCATGGAGCAATTCCAGATTCCCTATATCCGGATATTTTTTAAATCTTATGGTTTTATTTTTTGTTGTCATGGCTGCCTACCATACTGGACTTTATAAATAAAATCGATTTTTCCATACGACAAAATCATTGTATTGGATAAAATTGCCTTTTTTTAAATTCTTGTCAATAAGCTCTGACAACCATGACATGGAGTAGTATATGCCTTTTTAGACTTGGCCGGCAAAGGAAAGGCGGCAGGAGCCAACAAAGTAAAAAGGCTACGATGAGGAAAACCATTTTTTCTCTTTTGGATACCACGCAGGGTTCTTCCATCCGGATCAGCCGTTCTTTCCTATTGGTTAAAAGTTTCATGATAGGAGGCTGAATAACCGGATATTATTATAGGTAGTATTAAATAATTTACCTATATTCTCATGAAATATTCGGGCTGATCTTTACATCATAAAGCTCCATAGGATACCGGCACAAACAGCAGATCCGATGACACCTGAAGAATTACAGGCCATGGCATGCATCAGTAAAAAATTAGTTGGATCTTCCTTAAGACCCACCAGATGAACTTCACGTGCTGAACCTGGAACTGCTGAAACACCTGCTGCCCCAAGCAGCGGATTGATCTTTTCTTTCATAAAGAGGTTCATGATCTTAGCAAAAATAACGCCTGATGCTGTGGCAATGCTGAATGCAACAGCCCCCAGCAAAAAGATACCGACTGACTTGGGGGTGAGAAAGACATCAGCCTGTGTTGAAGCACCAACCGTTAAGCCCAGAAAGATTGTCGCTGTATCGACGACCGCTGTGCGGGCAGTGTTGGCCAGGCGATCAACCACACCGGACTCTTTCATGATATTACCAAAGAAAAAGGGGCCCAGCAGCGGTATGGAAGCCGGAGCCATAAAGCAGCAGAGGAACAGGCCTACCACTGGAAAAATCATTAGCTCTTTTTTGGATACCTGGCGAGGTTCGGCCATACGGATAATCCGCTCATCCCGGGTAGTCAATGCCCGCATGATCGGTGGCTGAATGATGGGGATCAGTGCCATATATGAGTAGGCTGCTATGGCTATTGGACCGATCAGGTGGGGCGCCAG
>JAAEMC010000855.1 GCA_024225895.1 Desulfobacteraceae bacterium
GGAATCCAGCATTTTTGAAAGTATGATATCGATTTGTTGTTTTTCCATGCCATCCCCTTTTATTAAAAAATAATTATACTAAATGTCCTAAATATATTCCGTAAAAACACAATTGAGATATCTCTTGCCGTTTGACTTAACCCTTCGAATTTATGAACCGGGTTTTTGGTGATTGTCATACGCCATTTGGTTATTCAGAATAATTATTTTGGTAATCGCTATAAATCAAGCTTCTGTAAAATCAGCGGGTGCATGTCTCAGAAACGGCCTGAATAATGACTTGTTATTGGCCTTCTGATAGGCCTCATCCGGGCTGATCCACTTTTTTTGGTAGAGCTGCATGATGGCATCATCCAACAGCTGCATACCAAATTGCTTTCCGGTCTGAATCATTGATGGAATCTGATGGGTTTTAGATTCCCGGATCAGATTGCGAACAGCAGGTGTTGCGATCAAAATTTCCATAGCAGCGCATCTTCCTTTCTTATCAATACGCTTGAATAAAACCTGTGCCACGACTGCTCTCAATCCATCAGAAAGAGTGGAACGAATCTGGGCCTGTTCCGAATGGGGGAAAACTTCGATGACACGATCAACAGTTTTGGCTGCACTGGATGTATGAAGGGTGCCAAAAACCAAATGCCCTGTGGAAGCCGCTTCTATTGCAAGCGAAATGGTCTCAAGATCCCGGAGCTCTCCAACAAGGATGATATCGGGATCCTCACGCAAAGCCCCTCTTAAGGCGGCTGAAAATGTTTGTGTATGGAGTCCGACTTCCCTATGGTTGACGATACATTTCTGGCTTTTGTGAACAAACTCGATGGGGTCTTCCACTGTAATAATATGATCTTTACGATTCCGGTTGGCTTGATCCACAACCGCTGCCAGGGTGGTTGATTTACCGGACCCTGTCGGCCCTGTTATCAGTACAAGCCCCCTTGGCAAATCTGCTAGCTTAGAGATAACCGGCGGTAACCCAAGCTGCTCCGCTGTAAGAATGTCTGAAGGGATTTCACGAAATACGGCTGCGATTCCATTCTTCTGCATGAAATAATTTGCCCGATATCTGGCAAGCCCGGGAATTTCATATCCGAAATCCACATCCCCGGTTTCTTCAAAGACTTTTATCTTTTCCTGGGATGTAATTTCATACAGGATACCTCTGAGCTTATCACTGGTCAGAGTTTCATATTTTATCCGTTCAATATCGCCGTGAAGCCTCAATGCTGGCTGCTGCCCGGAAACAAGATGAAGGTCGGAAGCGCCCTGTTCATGCATTAACTTAAAAAAAGCATCGATCTCAGCCATTTTTCTACACCTTTTTTTAATTAAGAATTAAAAAATTATAGTCGGGTTTTTATTGAATTTTAAAATTAGGCCTGTTTGATAAACTTTAAGGTTGCATCGGTTTCATCAGCAGCCTTGTTCTCTTCTTTTGTCATTTCCAATAATTTAGAATGGGATTCAAGCACAGCGCCAATCTGCATTTCAAGCTGTATTCGCTGCCGTTTCAATTCAACAATATCGCTGTGGAGTTGTGAAAGTCTTTTATGGGCTCTATTTAAAATCTTTTCTGCCTCTACTTCTGCATTAGCAATGATCACCTGTGAAGATTTATTAGCATTATCCTTCATCTGATCCAAAACCTTTTGGGATTGAATCATTGCATTTTTCATTGAATCTTCACGCTTCCGATAACCTTGATTTTCCAGATCAAGTTTATGATTATCTTTTGTCAGGTTTTGTATGGTCTGATTTAAATTTTCAAGTTCTTTGGAGATCTCTTCAAGAAAATAGTCAACTTCTTGAACATCAAATCCCCTGAATCTTGTGGAGAACTCTTTTTGCTTGACCACCAACGGTGTAATACCCATAAAGACACCTCACATATTAAGATTAAAGAAAATTATAACGCAATTCGGCGAAGGCTTTCAACAACAAATCTCTGTAAAAACATAATTCCTAAAATCACAACAATAGGTGATATATCCAGGCCCCCGAAATTAATGGGAAGCCGTTTTCTGATTTGATAAAAAACCGGCTCTGTTGCACCACGGAGAAACCTTACAATAGGGTTGTAAGGATCTGGATTAACCCAGGACAATAATGCACTGATGATCACTATCCACATATATGCCCACAAAATCCAATCAAGTACATCAGCGATTGCCAAAAAAAAATTATCGACAAATATCATTTATTCAACCTGTTATTCTTAATAATCAAAGAGTAATTACAATTTTTGATAAACTACGAATTCGCCTAAAAGTCAAGTTTTTTTGCCTATTTAGGCCTGGTTTTACTCTATTTTGACCCTATTGACATACTCTCTGTTATAAGATATCAATGGTTAAACCATTACAAGCCAAGCTACTGCATCAGGCTATTCTATACTTGGCTGTAAAAATATGGTATATTTAAAAGCTTATGATGTGTTTATCCAAAATGAGGTTTAAACCATTATTTTTAAAGATGATTAATGGACATATTAAGGAGCAAAAAAAATGGGTCAAGTGAGTCTTTCGGAGGTTAAATCCACCTCCTATGAGCGATCTGAAGTTAAAAAAGGATACACGGATAAATCATTGCACATTAATGTTGGATCAAATGATATCCGCATCCATTCAATTGAAGAAAAGATAAAAGAAAAATTCATCGGTGGAAAAGGATACGATCTCTGGTTGTTGTGGAATTCAGTTAAGGGCACCACCAAGTGGAATGATCCTGAAAATGCCATATGTATTTCCTCCGGCCCCCTTGGCGGTACGCCAGGATACCCCGGTGGCGGAAAAAGTATTGTCACAACTATATCCCCTTTAACTTGTGCCCCTATTGATTCAAATGTGGGAGGGTATTTTGGCCCTTATAAAAAATTCTCCGGGTTTGATGTCATCGAAATTAATGGCAAAGCTAAAGAAGATATTGTCATCTTGATTGATGGTATTGAACAGGAAATTAAAATTTTTGAAGCAAAAGATCTTCCCAAAGATTCATATGAGCTCTCAAATGAGCTGACCACATATTTTGATGAAAAAAAACCGGTGAATGTATCGGTTGTAACATCAGGTCCAGGGGCTGAACACACTAATTTTGGCTGTCTGAATTTCACATGGTTTGATGCAGGACGAAAAATTGTCCGATACAAACAAGCCGGCCGGGGTGGAGTGGGCACTGTCTTTGCCGATAAGAAAATTAAAGCAGTCGTGGCAAGGTATGGTGCCGTTTCTATGAAATCCAACAATCCGGCTGATCTTGACGGCCTGAAAGTGGTCACCAAATCCCACGCCAAAGAAATCAATGAACTGGATCCCAAACAGAATCGGATGGCTCTTGTCGGGACAACACATCTGGTACCCATTATGAACGATCACGACTGTTTGCCGGTGAACAATTTTAAGTTCGGCTCCCACCCGGGTGGAAAACTCATTGGCGAAGAAGTTTATGAGCATATATTTGATAAGGGTTTTGATGGCTGCTGGAGAGGTTGTACTGTCGCATGTGCCCATGGTGTCAAGGATTTCACCCCTATGACAGGCCCTTATAAAGGTAAAAAAGTTTTTGTTGATGGCCCTGAGTATGAAACCGTGGCCGGCTGCGGTTCTAATCTGGGTATTTTTGATGCATACACTATTTTAGAGCTAAATTTTTATTGTGATGCTTATGGGGTTGATACGATATCAGTGGGAACCTCCATTGCTTTTATCATGGAATGCTTTGAAAATAAAATCATTACTATTGAGCATACCGGTGGACTGGACTTAAGTTTTGGAAATCGCAAAAACGCACTTGAATTGGTTCATCAAATGGCTGAAGGTAACGGATTTGGTGTAATTGTCGGCAAAGGCATCCGCCAGATGAAAGATTTTTTTGCCAAGGAATATGGTGCAGACAGAGCCTTTTTACAGGATATCGGAATGGAGTCCAAGGGTCTGGAATTCTCCGAATATATGACCAAAGAATCATTGGCACAGCAGGGTGGTTACGGGCTTTCATTGAAAGGTGCCCAACATGACGAAGCCTGGCTGATTTTTCTGGATATGGTGCACAACTTCATGCCGACCTTTGAAAACAAGGCAGAGGCCCTGCATTGGTTTCCAATGTTCAGAACGTGGTTCTCTCTTTGCGGCCTGTGCAAACTTCCCTGGAACGATATTGTGCCTGAAGACAATAAAAACACATCGGAACCGGCCAAGGTTGAAAAGCATATAAATTGGTATGCACAGTTTTTCTCAACTGTCACCGGAAGGAAAGTCTCCCCTGAAGATCTCATTCCCATGAGTGAAGCTGTTTATAACTTCCAAAGGATATTTAACCTTAAAATGGGATTGGGAACAAGAGAGCACGACACCCTGCCCTACCGTTCAATGGGCCCGGTTACTATTGAAGAATATGAATCCAGAGCCTCAAGGTATGACACCCAATTAAAAGAGAAATACACCATTGATATTTCCAACATGGAAACCAAGGATAAAGTTGCCTTGTTAAGACAAAAAAGAGAAGAGCAGTACGAACTGTTAAAAGATGCAGTTTACAAACGCCGGGGCTGGACCCAGAAAGGAATTCCGACAGTTGAAACCGTAAAACGGCTGGGGATAGATTTCCCGGAAGTCCTTGAAGTTTTAAAACAAAACAATGTTGTATAATGATTAAGGTTGATGAAAAAAATATAGCATGGTCCAGCGATATGACTATTGCCACTCTTTTAGAACAGATGGAAGATGTTGAATTCTGTTCTGTTATCCGGCTGAACGGAAAACTGGTATCAAGCCCCAAGTTTAAGGAGGTGAAAATTCCTGATAATTCAAATATTCAACTCCTTCCACTGGTTGCCGGCGGATAAACTATAAATTTCATCAACTTTTACCTTCACAAAAAGCTGTCTGTCTGTTAGATTCTGTTTTTCAGACAGGCAGTTAATTTTTTACAAGTTTGGATTTGATTGATGCTCAAGCACTTTTTCTCCATTTTACACAATATATTTAAGATTAATAAAACACCACAAGATCAAGCCCCATCCTCTCCCACTACCGGGGAAAAAAAAGAATTGCCATCAGACAAATCTCAAGCACCACGCCCCCGGCAACGGAAAAAGAGAAAAAAATGGTCCGTGGCTGATTTCGATGTCCCGGCAATCGAGGGGAAAATAAGATTTCATGATTTTGATCTGCCGCCAGCCCTCATGCATGCCATCGCTGATCTTAAATTTGAGTATTGCACCGAAATTCAGGCAAAGCTTCTCTCTTACACCCTGAAAGGGAAAGACGCTATGGCCAAGGCCCAAACAGGTACGGGCAAAAGCGCAAGCTTTATTGTAACCCTGATCACCCAATTTAAAAAAAAGCCTTTAAAAAATCCAAATGGTTTCCCAAGGGCTTTGATTATTGCCCCGACCAGAGAACTTGTTATCCAGATTGAAAAAGATTTTAAGGCGCTTGCAAAATATTCCCATCTTAGAATTTTATCCATCTTTGGCGGCACTGGATATAAAAAACAGCAAATGATGCTCAAAGAAAGACCCTGTGATGTTATTGTCGCCACCCCTGGAAGACTCATTGATTTTGCAGCTAAAAAGTTGATTCATTTAAAAAAAGTTGAATTCCTGGTGATTGATGAAGCCGACCGGATGCTTGATATGGGATTTATTCCGGATGTCAGAAAAATTATCCGCCAAACCCCGCATAAACAAAAACGTCAGACCATGTTTTTCTCAGCCACTTTGACGGATGAGGTCCTCAGGCTTTCAGACAGCTGGACAAAAGATGATACCATTACAATTGAAATAAACCCGGAACAGGCTGCTGCCCAGACCATTGATCAAATTATTTATCTTACCGCAGAACAGGATAAATTTAAAAATATCTATAATCTCATTGAAGATGAAAAACTTTACCGGGTGATTATTTTTGTTAATCGAAAGGACACTGCAAGAAAACTGGATGCTCAATTCCACAGATATGCAAAGAGCTGCAGTGTTCTTTCAGGAGACATTTCTCAGAACAAACGGTTTAGCGTCCTAAACGATTTCAAAAAAGGAAAAATTAAAATCCTTGTTGCCACAGATGTTGCTGCCAGAGGGCTCCACATAGAAGATATTAGTCATGTCATTAACTATGATCTTCCCCAGGAACCGGAACACTACATCCACAGGATAGGCAGAACTGGAAGGGCTGGGGCAAAAGGCACATCCATAAGCTTTGCAGATGA
>JAAEMC010000856.1 GCA_024225895.1 Desulfobacteraceae bacterium
AAAGGCAGGTTGGTGACCCGTTTGCAGGCCTCGACAATAATCGGGCCATATGTGATATTGGGGACAAACTGGCCGTCCATTACATCGATATGAATCCAGTCGGCACCGGCTTCCCCGACCCGCCTAAGTTCTGCACCAAGGATGGTAAAATCTGCTGAAAGTATTGAGGGAGCTATTATTCCCATATTATTTCTCCTGTACCATTTCCCTTTTGCCAGGGATCAATGGTTGTGGTTTTATAAAGGTTATCATCAATAAAAATGTTCACTTTAGTTTTAATTCCAGACGGTATCAAGACTAAAATTTCTTCACTGGGTTTTGCATATTGGTCGTAAAGAGCTATGGTAGTTCCGAAAAGATCGGCCTCAACCCTTACATGTTTTTTTAAGAATCCCGGTTCCATAAGATGTTTGACAAGTATAACCCCTTGTAAGTGGTCGGGATTCATTGTTTGATTGGCTGTTGAAGTATTCACAAAAAGCCTGATTTTGGTGGCATAGGTTACATAACTTCCATGGGCAGGTTCATGTTTGATAACATGACCTTGTGCCATTCCTCTTTTAACGCCGGATAGAACCTGGGAAACAACAAGGTTGTTTTCAGTTATGACGGCAGATGCCTTTTCCAGGGGCATGCCTTTTAGATCAGGCATGACATATTCTCCGGGTTCATTGCCCCGGCTAACCAGAAAGTTGCACAATGACCCTTTTAGAGCTCCTGTAAAGGCGTTGGGATACTGAGCAATGATAAAACCCTCGGGTGTTTGTGCATCATACACTCTCGAGACAACACCCGGGGAAAACTCTTCCTTTTCCAAGATAAGCAAAGCCTCTTCTAAAGAGTGCTGCCGTAAATCCGGGATGATATTTTCCTGTGGGCCTTTTGAAATATAAATAATCACATCCCGCCCTTTTTTAATGATAGCCCCTGGGGCGGGGTCCTGGGAGATCACGCTGTATCTGGGCAGCTTTTCATCATGGCGGGTGCCGTAAAGCTTGGCATTCAATCCAAGGTTGGTAAGGGTTTCCAGCACATAGATGATATTTTTACCTTTGAGTTTGGGCAGTACAACTTCACCTGGGCTATGGGTGACAAGGCGTACTGAAAAATAAGCTGCCGATCCTGTCACAGCAAATGCAATAAAAAAAATGCTTATATATTTAATTAATTTTTTCATTTATGGTTTTGGTTTTCTTTTTAAGCGAACAGCAAAAAAACCATCCATATCTTCCTGGTTTGGATATGTTTTTAAATATCCGTTGAGTGCCGGAAACTTAAGTATTGTTTTTAATGTTTTAGCAAAGGTTTGATCAATAGAAAAATCCTTTCTTTTTTTCAAAAAAGAATCAATTACAGCTTCATTTTCTTCTTTTTCACACGAACACACGGCAAAAACAAGTATACCACCAGGTTTGGTAAGGTTGGCTGCGGCATTCAGCATCTTTTTTTGCATGGATGCCAAACGCAGGATATCCTTATGGATTCTATTCCAACGGGTGTCAGGGTTTCGCCGTAGCACACCTAAGCCTGTGCAGGG
>JAAEMC010000857.1 GCA_024225895.1 Desulfobacteraceae bacterium
AGGTCTAAATAACTTTCCCATTTTGAATTTAACATTAAATTCATGCAGTTATCGCACCTCAATCTGTTTACGAGTTATCGCTTCTAAATCTTCTTTATTAAAACTTGATGTTCAAGTTTTTGAATTCTGATCATTTTAATAACCACAGGGAACACAGGGAAGGCACAAAGGGCACAGGGGAATCAGACAGGCTTGCTGCGCAGCGTCAGTCTTCCGGGATATCATCACCGGTCAGTGTATGCATATGATATAAGCTGTCCCCGGATTCCCTGTGCCTTCCCTGTGCCCTCTGTGCCTTCCCTGTGTTCTCTGTGGTTATTAAAAAAGGCCATGCTACCGAAAAACTTGAACATCAAGTAAAAAGAATGCCAACGACATCGCCTGGTTTGTCTTTTTTAGTGCGTAAGCTGATAAGCATTCCATCAGTTTCCTCATAATCATGCGCAGCCATTTGGTAGCCGATTATGTTGATTATATAATGTATTCCTATAGCTAACCTATTTTTTGATCCGAGTCCAGCTTTTTTGTCATTAATAAAATAATAAAAGTCAGCAGATCGAAAAGCCTTTAGTGGTCATCCCACGTTCTGCGTCACTGCCATTAAGTTAAGGAAAAGCACTTCAAAGTCCCGGCTATTCTCATATTCTCATGCTTTTTCCTGACAGATCAAATTATTTAATGTAAAAATTGGCATCCTTCACAGAGGCCCAAAAGCAGTTTACACTTCTGGTGAGGCCGGGAAACAAACTTTGCGCCCTTTGCGTCTTTGCGGTGGAAATAAAAATAAAAGTGTAA
>JAAEMC010000858.1 GCA_024225895.1 Desulfobacteraceae bacterium
CGAACTCATGGGATGGGTGGAAAAAAGCACCTGGGCAGCAGATGGCTTGTGTTTGTTCAAGGAATTGAGTGTTTCCATTAACCCGACAAAACCTTTGGTATTATAGCCGGCCTTTACCATATACTCATTGCCAAGGCCATCTGCCTCTCTTTCATTGTCCCGGCTGTAATGGGATAACAGCATTCCCTGGCCCAGCATCCCCAGCTTCTGGGTCAGATCTCCCAATGCCGAGCTTTGGGAGCCTGCATACGCGGCTAGTCCCTGCACGAAAATGGAGGAAAGCTGTCCTTTGGAAACCTGGCGGGCAGTATGCCTTGCATTGACATGCCCAAGCTCATGGCCAAGAAGCGCTGCCAGTTCAGCCTCGTTTTCCAGCTTTAATAAAATCCCGCGGGTAATACCAATGCTTCCGCCAGGAAAAGCATAGGCATTAATGTAATTGGCATTTACGCATTCAAACCGGTAAGGCATATCAGGACGGTGGACAGTTGAGATAAGCCCCTTGCCTACTTTACCAACATACCGGGCAAGTCTGGATTCCTGAGTAATCCCGTAATCGGTAGAAAATTGAAATGGAGATTGCTGCTTGTCAATGGCAATCTCCTGCTGTTGGGAAACCATCATGAGCTGTTTTTGCCCGGTAACAGGATTGACCGCACATCCGGTAAGATATGAAACACCAGCAACAGAAGATGCGTATGTTAAATATTTCAAAAAATGCCTTCGTGAAATTATGGCTTCTAATGATTGTTCTATCATTGCGTTATAACCTTTTATTATTGAGTTCTTTTTTCACAGCCACACCAATACTTTCAAGGGAGTATGGTTTTTTGATAAAATCACCAGCCCCCAGTTTCTGGGCTTTCTGGACATCATTTGTTTTTGAATATCCGCTTGAAATCACAGCACTGATATCAGGATCAATTTCTCTAAGCTTGATAAAGGTTTCAAGGCCGCTCATTCCTGGCTCCATAATCATATCAAGGATAACCAGATCCACTTTATTGTCTTTTATATATGCCAGGGCTTCTTCTCCGCTGGAAACCACATCCGCCTTATATCCCAACCTTATGAGCATATTATAGGCAACTTTGCGCTGGATATTGATATCATCTACAATGAGAATCCTTTCGTTACAGCCTTTATAATCTTCAAAGGTCACAATCTGATTCCGGGTAATTGGAACAGCATCCTGGGCAATTGGGAAATAAAGGTTAAAAGAAGTTGTTTCTTTTCCATTGATCACATTAATATATCCATTATGGTCATGAACAGTATTCCAGACAATCGAAAGCCCTAAACCGGTACCACTTCTTCCCAAAACCTTTTTCGTATAAAAGGGTTCAAATATCCGTTCAAGATCTTGGTCAGATATGCCCTGACCGGTATCCTCAACCCGCAAAAGGACATACTCGCCATCCAATACTTTTTCATACCCTTCTATGGTATGCTGGTCCAAAAAGACCTCATCGGTATGAATAATGACGTCCCCTTTATCATCTAAAGCTTCTGCAGCATTGGATACCAGGTTCATAATAACCTTGCGCAAATGAGTACCTGATGCATGAATATAAGACAAATCTTCTTTCAGACAGGTTTTTACCATCACATGTGGATGAAATTCCGATAACTTATAAAATTCCGGGGATATCAGATAATCCTGGACAACCTGATTGAGATGAACCGGTTCAACCACCTGAACAGAGCCCCTGGCCATGGTAAGAAGCTCATCAACAATTTCAGCGGCGCGCTTCCCGGAATCTTTTATAATTTCAAGTGGTTCTACCAAATCGCTCTCCACAGGCAAATCCATCAATAAAAATTCCGGGGTAGATACGATTCCAGACAGGATATTGTTTAAATCATGAGCTACACCCCCGGCCAAAAGACCCAATGCTTCCATTTTTTTAGCTTTTACCAGCTCTTTTTCCAATGAAGCTTTTTCTTTCAATGTCTTTACTTTTTCCGTAATATCCCGCATGACAAATAAATGGGCTGGTGCAAAATTATATAAAATTTTTACATAGCTTTGCTCAATATGAACTATTTGTCCGTTTTTACGCGTATACGATCTTAAAAAAAGATCTCCAGGCAAGGCTTTATTTTCGTCAAATTCCTTTTCCAGCAACAAGAATTGATCCGCACCCAGCAGCTTATGCTGTTCATAACCAGTTATCGTAAGCATCGACGGATTCACATAGACAATGCGATAATTTTGTATGATAAAAATACCATCCGGCAGGCTGTTCACAAGATTCTTATATTTTTCTTCACTCTCTTTGAGCTGCGCTTCTGCTTCGGAATGCGCTTGTATTTCCAGGGTCAGGCTTTTATTCATGCGAATCAATTCCTCATCATTTTTAATCAGGGCGTCTTCAATTTCTTTTTGCATCTGATCCATGGCGGTTTGGTTTACAAAAATCAAGCGGCGGTATGTTTCAATGCCATAGCAGGCAAAAAGCCCTGATATACTGACTGCTCCCAGAAAAAAAAGCCGGTTTTGTAAAAGGTCGAAAGAAGAATCTTTCCCTATGAATAAAACACTTGAATATGCAACAACCAGACAAAATACCGTGATGGCTGCATGACTGAACCGGATACGTAAAAGGACCAGCCCTAAAAAAATCATCAGACAAAAAATGTAGAACACCAGATTGGAAAAAGAGGAGGCCACTTCCATACAGGCAAAGCCAACAGAAAAGATTATTAAGAAAAAACATGAAAAAAGATCAATCCATTTGTCTTTATCGGGCAGGCCCAATCCTGCATAAAGCAATAGACTGGGCAGAATCATACAAGAGGTAAGCGCATTGAATTCCTCTATCACTATCAACTGACCCAGCACATTTAAAAGGATATAAACAAGAATACCCTTTTTTAATGCAGATGTTTTATATGCTAAATCAGAAGCATTAAACATTTGTTCGATGTCAGGATCCAGCATCAATTTTTTAGTGATTGCATTACTATGTTGAAAGCGAAGGCCACTCATATTGTGTGGTATTCAGTTTTCTTTCATAAAAAAACTGATGATAAAAAAGAGGCCTCCCAATCCTAAGATCAGGCCAAAGACGGGTAATTGAAATAAAAAATAACGAACCAGTTCCTGCACGGATTCATTACCAATGGATTCAACCATCGGGGAGGCTTTATCTCCCATCAGTTTGGCAATAGTCATATTCACCCAGATATTATCCTGGTTCATAAACTTAGAAATAGTGCTGAAAATAGCAATAAAAAAGCCGATGAGCAATGAGTAGATCCCAAGTCTTGTAAACATATTGTTTCCTCAAATTAACCGTATAAGCCAATTAAAATCATTGCCTATTTATATTCTTGTGTCTTGACGGAGTCAATGGATTTTAGCCCTGCTGGTAAGGGATTGTTCTTTGAATTCACGAATCAATATGATAATACCTTTTATCAACTGCTATGACGACTTCAAGCACTATAAAAAAAGTTTCCTTTGCCTCCCTTATCATGATGACATCGGTATTTTTAAGCCGTGTGATCGGCCTGTTCAGGGAAATGTCTATTGCCTATGTGGGCGGGGTTAAAGCAGATGTAGATGCCTACCAGATTGCATTTATCATTCCTGAAATCCTGAACCATGTGGTGGCCAGTGGATTTTTGTCCATTACGTTTATCCCTATTTTTTCAAGTTACCTGACAAAGGGAGAAGAGGAAAAAGGGTGGGAAATATTCAATATCATTTTAAATACTTTTGGCCTGATCCTGCTGGCATTTATCGGCATCACCATGGTCTTTGCCCCTGTTTTTGTCCGGCTGCTGGCCTTTGGAATTGAAGATCCTTTGACCTTTGCTTTGTCCGTTAAAATGACGCGGATTATCATCCCGGCTCAGTTTTTTGTTTTCACAGGCGGACTTTTTATGGCGGTCCAATTTGCCAAGGAAAAATTTTTTATCCCAGCCTTCTCCGGTCTAATTTACAATGCTGGTATAATATTCGGCGGTCTTGTTTTGGGCCGGTTTTTGGGCATAGAAGGCTTTGCCTGGGGAGTCCTTGGCGGTGCTTTTGTCGGGTTTTTATTTTTGCAATATCTGGGAGCCAGAAGGCTTGGGATGAGATACAAATTTCTTTTTAAGCTCAACCACCCTGACTTTAAAAAATATGTGATATTAACACTGCCGCTTATTCTCGGCTTTACGATGATTTTTTCCACGGAAATCCTAGTCAAATTTTTTGGTTCATTTCAAGAGGAAGGCAGTATTGCTGCAATGAACTATGCCTTCCGCATTATGTTCATTTTAGCGGGATTTTTTGGCCAGGCTGTTGGCGTTGCCTCCTATCCGTTTTTAGCTAAACTGGCATCAAAAGGAGATATGGAAGGGATGAACCAGTTATTAAACAATACCATCAAATTTTTATTTATTGTTATCCCGTTCTCTATTCTGTTTATTGTTCTTCGCCAGGAAATTGTTCTCATTTTATACCAGCGGGGACAATTTAATCCCCATGCAACTCTGATGACATCCAATCTCCTTATCTATTTTATGATCGGCGCCGTGGCTTTTTCCTGCCAGACAGTTGTGGTCAGAGGATTTTATGCTATGCAGAACACCCTGTTTCCGGCAATTTACTCCACCATCACAGTCATAGTCTTCCTGCCTGTGATTTATTATCTTATTAAAGCTATGGGAACTTGCGGGATTGCGCTTGGAATTTCTTTTATGGCACTCTTTCAAACCATCACACTTTTTGAAATTTGGAACAAACGAAGCAACAACACCTCAAAAAAGGATGTCTATAGATTCTTTCAAAAAATTTTATTGCTGAGCCTTGTAATTGGCGGTATTTTGTATTTTGCCGCTAAAGGAGTGAAGACAATCATTGATCCGACTAGTCTTTATGGGGCATTATTAACAGCCATGATAGTTGGGATTCTCTTTTTAATCCTTTTAATTGGCGGCGGCATGGTCTTTAAAATAGAGGAAATCCAAATTATATTAAAAAAATCATCTGACAGGATACTGCCATGGAAGAAAAAATAAAAAAAGTAGCTCAAAAAATTGCAAGTTCCAAAAAACTTATTGTTTTTACCGGCGCAGGTATTTCAACAGAAAGTGGTATCCCTGACTACCGCAGCCAGGGCGGCATATGGGATAAATTCAGACCAGTCTATTTTGATGAATTCATGACTGACAAAAAGGCGCGTATCCGTTATTGGGAGCAGCGCCTTGACATGGAAAAAAGTCTTTGTGTTTCCTCTCCCAATAAAGGCCATAGGGCCATTGCAAGGCTCCATGACCTGGACTTTTTAAGAGCCGTCATTACCCAGAATATAGACGGCCTGCACCAGTCTTCGGGCATCCCAGAGGATAAAATCATTGAGCTTCACGGAAACACCCGGCGGGTGCGATGCATGTCCTGCAAAAAAGTGATCGGCTGGGATGAGGCCCAACAATTGATAGACCAGGGTGAGCCGGCCCCGGAATGCAATTGTGGAGGCTATTATAAACCAGATACCATTTCTTTTGGCCAGGCCATGCCGGTCAAAGAAACTGAAAAAGCAGCCAAGCTCTCGGCCCAAAGCGATGTATTCATTGTGGTAGGATCAACCCTGGTGGTTCAGCCTGCTGCCTTAATGCCCGAATATGCAAAAAATGCCGGTGCCTATCTTGTAATCGTCAACCTGTCCGAGACTCCCTATGACGGGATGTGTGATGTTTTGATTCAGGATAAGGCAGGCCCGGTTTTAGAAAGAATGATCGCTGAACTCCAAACCCTATTATAATCTTCCAAATATTTCAGGGTGCCTTTTCAGACGGATATTTTTGATTAAACTTTAAACGCCTTCATCATGGCCAGGAACTGCTTTGCAATCCCGGAAAGGGAGTCCGCGTTCTCATTTACTTTACTGCTGTTGTCCTGAACATCTCTTGCTCCCTCTTCCAACATTGCCATGTCCTTGGCGATTTCCGAGGCAACACTTGCCCCCTCTGTCACACGGGTATTGACCTGGGATATCTCACTGGAAATAGCATTGATACTTTTGGCAATCTCCCGGGTGCTGGCATTCTGCTCTTCCACGGCAGAAGCAATACTGGTGATAGCCTGATCCGAATCATTAACCGTTTGAGTAATACGGGACACTTTGGATGTTACCTCTTCTGATTTTTCTTTAATCCATCTTAGTTTCTCATCTGCTTCCAGCGTAGAATTACTTGTTTCCACAGCCAGTTCCGTAATTTCCTGGGCCACAACGGCAAACCCTTTGCCCGCATCCCCGGCCCTGGCTGCCTCAATCTTTGCATTTAAGGCTAAGAGACTGACATGTTCGGAAATCGAACGGATTTCGTCTGTTACAAGATCAACATCATTGGCTCTTTTTCCCAATTCATCCACCACATTGACAATACTGTCAAATTCCTCAGCCACCTGTTGGGTGAGTTGTTTAGAAGAAGAGACATTCTGGGAAATTTCAGAAACGGTTGCAGAAAGCTCCTCTACTGCCGAGGCAGTGGCATTAAGGCTTTCGGTGGACTCCTCCATGGCAGTGGCAATGGCTGAATTATTTATGCTCATCTCTTCGGCAGCCGCAGATACTGTAACGGCTTTCTGGGTGGCATCCGTGCTGGTGGTCATAAGTCCGTTGGAAATATCATTCAATGCTTTTGAAGAATTAAAAATGTTATTGCTCTCTGTGATCACCTGCTGGATGGTCTCCCTTAAATTCTGAGTCACCAGATTAATCCTGGCCAGGATGTGATTGATCTCATCTCCCGGACCAATGGTGGTTTCTTTGGAAAAATCTTTTTCCCGCAAACGGGAAGTGGCCTCAAGTACAAGAAAAATCTTTTTATTCACAATAAAATGAAAGAAAAACCAGACAAAACCAATGATCAGAAAAAGACCGGCCACTCCGATAAGGATACTGGTATTTCTTCCTTTTTCAATGCTTGACGTAACAAAAGCATCTGAAGAAAATACAGATATTCCCCCAAGGATTTTTTTCTTGCTGCCATGGCAATGATAGCATCTTTCCTCATTGAAAATGACATCACTTGACACCAGGGAGTTGTCTCCATTATGGGAAATCTGAAATGATTTTCCCGAATCAATGCCTGTCTCAAGCATCTGGTTCAGATCCTTTTGGGCTTTTTCACTGACCATGGTACGAATATCTTTGCCTACCAAGGGTAATTGGGTGGAAAAAGAAATTTTGCCGTTAAAATCATAAACATATACCTTAAGGTGGGATACTTTTTCTTCCAGGGTCTTGAACTGGGCTCGTACCGCATCATTATCACCAACGGAAAGGGCGTCAAACATGCCGCTCTCCACCGCTTGGGTCAATATATTATTCTGGGCCTCAAGTAGA
>JAAEMC010000859.1 GCA_024225895.1 Desulfobacteraceae bacterium
ATTGCATGGGCGGTCATGGCAATAATCGGAATTCGTGTAAGTGCAGCCGGCCTGGTTTTTGGAGGGCTGGGCATTGTATCCGACATTTTTAGTTCATGGTCCCGAATTAAACGAGTGGATTCATATCCATCTATTTCAGGCATCTGTATGTCCATTAAGATTAAATCAAAGGGCTGCTGCTTGAAGGCCTTAAATGCTTCCATACCTGTTTCTGCAAGGGTCACCTGGTATCCTGCCTGCATTAAATGATTCATGGCGATTTTCTGATTGGTTGGATAATCTTCTACCAACAGGATAAAGAGATCTTTTTTTGGTACTATATCAGGAATATATTGTGCATTATGGTTGTTTGCTTCACCTGGAGTCTTTTTAGTTTTTCTAAGCGCAGAAATAATAATTTGTTTCAGTTCATTTTTCCGGACTGGCTTGGACAGGTAACCGTTTATACTGTTTTCTATAGAAAGATTTGTCTTGGCCTTTTTGCCTATTGCGGTAAGCATGATGATGGGCAGGCTCTTGAACGCATCAGATGCTCTGATTGATCTTGCCAGTTCAAAGCCGCTCATACCATCCATATCATCGTTTTCGATTAATACGTCAACCCGTGTTTTTTCTTTTTTCTTTTTCGCTAAAATATCCATTGCTTCTGTTGGGTCCCGTGCAAGAGAAACCTCGCACCCAAAGGATGTTAAATACTGATCAAAAATATATCTGCTGGTTGAATTGCCGTCGATGAAAAGCACCTTAACTCCCTTAATATCATCTTGGGGTGCTTCTTTTTTAGGCTGCTTGTCAAATAAAAGAGTGAACCAGAAAGTGGAGCCCTTTTTAGCTTCACTTTCAAGCCCAATATTACCACCCATAAGGTCCACAAGCTGTTTGGAAATGGTTGTACCAAGACCTGTCCCGCCATACTGCCTTGTAGTAGAACCATCAGCCTGGCTGAAGCTGTCAAATATTGTGTTCTGTTTTTCCCTGGCAATCCCGATGCCGGTATCATTTATCGAAAACCTCAATTCAACCGTTGTTTTATCTTCGGTTACCAATTCACCTTTGATAAAGATTTCTCCCTCATGGGTGAACTTGATGGCATTGCTTGTCAGATTTACCAGGATTTGTCTTAGCCTTCCCGGGTCACCCATAAGATACCTTGGGATGTCTGGTGGTAAAAAGGAAATAAACTCAATGCCTTTATTATCAGCGCCAATGGCAAGAGAAGAACAGGCCTGCTCAAAGGTATGCCTTAAATCGAACTCAATTTTGTCAATGGAGAGTTTGCCAGCCTCAATTTTTGAAAAATCAAGGATTTCGTTGATGATTCCCAATAGCTGGTTCGTTTCACTGTCTATGGTCTCAAGTATTGTTTTTAATTCACTATTGAGCTCATTTTCCATGGCTATTTCAGCCATACCCATGATGCCGTTAATGGGCGTTCTGATCTCATGGCTCATATTGGCTAAAAATTCGATTTTTGCCTGGGCTGCAGCTTCTGCTTCGATCTTTGCCTGCTTGAGCCGTTTTTCAATTTCAATACGTTCCGCGATTTCAGCAGTCAGTTCCCGTGTGCGGCCGGCAACGATTTTTTCAAGATTGTCCTTGTGATCATTGAGTTCATTTTGAATTTTTCTGACAATGATAATTTGGGAAACCAGGCTTGAAAATATTTCCAGCGGCCGAATTGTCTCCCGAGTGGGTTTTTTACCGGATTTTGAGTCCCCAAGTGAAATAATGCCCATTAGATTGCCGTCTGAATCATTCATGGCAAGAAAAAGCATATCTTGTGGATGCCAGGCGTCTTGCGGGTCTGCCTTGATTTTATCTGAAAAAAGATCAAGCTCTATCCCGGGGCTCCCTCTTTTTGTATGAGGCAGGTAACAAGCAAAACCGCCTATTTTTACCCCTGCACTGAAAATCTGCCTATAATCGTCTTTTAACACATGCCTGGATTTTTCATTGCTGATATTCTCCGGGGTAATTCCTTCAAACCCCAGAATTTCCCTGTAAGGGGGATAGTCGGTAAAATAAGAGATGATCAACTTTTTGTAATCTGAATTTTCTACAATTGCGCGGCTCACATATTCAAAGATTTTTTGATCATCCTTCATGGTGATGATGGAGGCTGCCACAAGGGATAATTCCTCAGTCTGACCTGAAAGATCCCTTATCTGTCTTTCCCTTTTCGAAATAATATCCTGGGCCTGCCGTCTGTCAATAGCCAAGGCAACCTGATCGGAAACAGAGATTAAAAGATCCATATCCTTTTGGGTAAAATATTCTGGATCGGTATAATGCTGGACTGCCATGACCCCGATGACCTTATCCCGGATAATCAATGGCACTCCTAACCAGATTAGCGGTACAGTACCGGTGATTTGTCTGCTTTCTTCCTTTTTTTTCAATAATTCTCTGGTTAGAAATAAAGGTTTACGGCTTGTGATTACATCAAAGGTGATATAATTCTTATTTTTGCTGTAATCCACGGTAAAAGAGGTGGTGTCCTGGCCGTCACATTCATCCAAATAGAAGGGGAAATGCATGAGATGATTTTCTTGATCAATAATACTGATATAAAAATTGGGCAGGTCAATGAGAATGTTTAACGAATCATAAATGGACTGATACAGGTCATCCAGGTTGCTGGTGGTGTTGACGGCATTGGATATACTAAAAAGGGTCTGGGTCAGTTTCTCGCTGTTTATGATTTCTTCTAAGGCCCTTTTCCGGTCAATAGCCAGTGCGATTTGATCTGAAACAGCGATTAATAAATCTGTTTCTTTTTGGGTATAGTATTCAGGATTCTGGTAATGCTGAACTACAATAACACCAATCACTTTATCCTGTATTTTTAATGGAAATCCAAGCCATTGTTCCGGGATGGATCCCACCACCCGTCTGCCCATGTTCTGAGCCCTGGCAATGATTTGGAGTCTGGAACTGAAAACAGCCTGTTTTGAAACAATGATATCCCGGGCCAGAATACCTGAAGAACTGACATTTTTAATTTTCTGGTAAACATCACCGGTCTCATCCACATAATAGGGATATGAAATAATATCGTTGTGGGCATCATAAATTCCAATGGCAAAATTGCTGACATCAATGATATCTCCCAATGATTGATGGATAGACCTGTATAAATCATTCAAATTTTCGGTTGTATTAACGGCATTGGATATGCTGAAAAGGGTTTTGGTTAATTTTTCATTTTGCTTGATTTCTTCCTGGGATCGTTTTCGGTCAATGGCCAGAGCCACCTGTTCAGAAACAATTGTGAATATTTCCAAATCCCTTTGGTCGAAAAGATCCGGGTCAAAATAACTCTGAGCAGCCATGTAGCCAATTACCTCTTTGTCTGCTTTAAGCGGGACTCCCATCCAGGTCTTTGCCCAGGTGCCGATGGCCTGCACTTTTATGCTTTTTTCTTTTAAACGCTTTCTATTGAGAAAAACCGGTTTTCCAAGGTGGATCACATCACTGCCAAGGGAACCGTCTCCCAAAGGAATGGACTCACCCTGCAAATCATCATACTGATCAACATAATATTCAAAACTAATGGTGTTGTCTTTTCTATTGTAGAGCCCGATAATGAAATTGGTCAGATCAATGATCTTATTTAGGGACGAATGAATGGATTTGTATAATTCAGAAAGATCCTGGGTGGTATTTACTGCGTTGGAGATGGAAAAAAGGGTATGGGTAATTCTTTCATTGTGCCTGATTTCTTCCTGGGCCTTTTTTCTGTCAATGGCCAGGGCAACCTGATCGGAAACGGAGATTAAAAGATCCATCTCCTTTTGCCTGAAATAATCAGGATCAGAATAATGCTGCATCGCCATGACACCAATTACATCATCTCTGATAATTAATGGGACCCCGAGCCATATTTTGGGTAAGGTCCCGATCATCTGTTTTTGTCTGGCGTTGTCTTCCAACCTTTCCTGTGTCAGGAATAATGGTTTTTTATTTTGAACAACCTGGTTGGTAAGGGAGGCACTTTGTTCATAATTTTCAAGCCCCGAGGCAATGGTTTCCTGGGAATCGTGTTCATCAATAAAAAAGGGAAAGCTCATATTCTTTTTTTCTTTATCCACAAGGGCGATAAAAAAATTGGGCAATTCAATGAGCATGTTCAGTGAATGATGGATTAAGTGATAGAGATCATCCAGATCGTCCGAGGTGTTGACAGCATTGGAAATTAAAAAAAGAGTCTGGGTAATCTTTTCAGTCTGCTTGATTTCATCCTCGGCCTGCTTTCTTTCTATGGCCACGGCCACGAATTCCGAGACTGAAATTAAAATATCCAGATCACTCTCTTTATACGTGTTTTCAAATTTATAATTTTGGAGGATCAATGCCCCAAAGACCCGATCCCGTATTCTAAGTGGCGATCCAATCAGAATTTTACTGGCGATCCCCAGTGTGGTTCCAGGTTGCTCTATATGCTTTTTGAGCATTTCTTCATGGGTGACCAACAAAGGCCTGTTCTCATTTATGACCCTGGCGGTATAAAATGATTTTTTACTGATATTAAAGATTTCACCCGTATCAGTATCCTTTTCATCCACAAAATAAGGATAGGTCAGAGAATCTTTTTCTCTATGGTACAGGGCAATGGCAAAGTTATCCACATTAATGATTTTGCCAAGGCAGATGTGAATTTCTCTGTACAACTCATCAAGGTTCACCGCATGGTTTACAGCATTGGCGATTTCAAACAATACCTTAATGGTTTTGTCTGCGTTTCTGGTGTCGGGGGAACTTTCTTTTACTGCACGTGCCATATTTCAAACAATAAAGAAAAAATCAAAAGAAATCAAATGAATAACGCTCCGCGGACAGCGGTTAAAGGGCATGGGGATGGATTAAGGAAGATTTTTTCATCCACCATGGGCAATCTGATTTCCATATGGATCTCCATCTGGGCCAGGTCATAAATATTATGGCCTTATCCTTTACCAGACATCTATGTTGAAGCCCTTTGCGAACTAATTTTAATGGGATTAGTTTACTGGCTCAAAGAGACAATATTTTGCAAATTACAAGGCAAAAGTAGAATTTTTTTCCAGAGGAATACATTAAGTTTTTTGAGGGTTAAAATTTTACTGCCAACGCA
>JAAEMC010000860.1 GCA_024225895.1 Desulfobacteraceae bacterium
ACCTTTTTTGATGACGACCAGCAAAAGGCCTTATACAGATGGACCCTGGAATGGCCTTCATTTGAGCCGGGATTTCAAGGCCAGGCTGAAATCAGAAAAGGGGTGGATGTCATCCATTTCAAGGACGGTAAAATTTTCAAAAAACTCTCTTTTTCCAAAACACGCCTGGAAATTGACGGTAAAAGGCATGCACTGATTCCGGAACAAAAATAAGATGAAACCCAAAAAAAAAGGCCTTATTGCACTGATGGGTTCCGGTGAACTAACCCCGACCATGGTGGAAGTTCACAAACAATTACTTTCCGCCAAAGGCCGTGATTCAAAAGCAGTATTTCTTGACACTCCTGCCGGGTTCCAGCTCAATGCAGACGATATATCAAAAAAAGCTCAGGAATATTTTAAACGTCACATCCATAAAGACCTTTTGATTGCCTCTTTCAAAAATGCAAAAACAAGCAGTGAATATGACCTTCAAATGGTTTTACGTCAATTGGAAACAGCCGGTTACATGCTTGTGGGACCGGGAAGTCCCAGCTATGCCTGCCGCCAGCTTTTGAAAACACCCATCCCGGAATACTGGGCCAGAATCGTTGAATCCGGAGGTTCTATAGCCATTGCCAGTGCGGCAGCCTTAACCTCCGGACGCCATACCCTGCCGGTCTACGAAATCTACAAAGTGGGCCAGGATCTTCACTGGATCGACGGCATTAATGTCCTGGGCCGTTTCGGCCTGGATCTTGTGGTCATTCCCCATTGGAACAATGCCGAAGGCGGCACCCATGATACAAGGTTCTGTTACATGGGAGAACAAAGGCTTCTGGCACTTGAAAAACTATTGCCTGAAGATACGGTATATCTGGGCATTGATGAACATACTGCCTGCATTTTAGATTGCGAAAAAGAGACAGCAACCATTTATGGCCTTGGCAGCGTCACATTGAGACAACATGGACAAGAAATCAGTTTCACAAAAAAAGAAACCATTCCATTTAAAGTATTCAGGCAAGATATCACCCAATCAAAAAAGCCGGTCTTAACCAAAAAAGAACCATCCAGTCATAGTACGGACACACAAAATGAAGCTTCTTTCTGGGAGAACATACATGAAACAAAGGACCAGTTTAAAAAAAGCCTGGCCAATCATGATTTTAAAACATCGATTAACGCGCTTTTAAAATTAGATAGTCATTTGTGTAAAGCCTCCATGAACTTTGAAAATGAAGAGACCCTGTCCCAGGCAAGAGAAATTTTACGGGATTTAATTGTCCTTTTGGGTGTGGAACTTCAAATGCTGCAAAAAAAAACCGACAAGCTCTTTAAGCCTTTGGTTGACAATATATTACAATTGCGCACCACCTATAAAAAAAATGAACAATGGAATGTTGCTGATGCCCTTCGAAATGTTTTACTCCAATCCCATATCCTGGTAGAAGACACCAGAAACGGACACCAATGGCGGATCAAAGGCGAAAGTGAAAGCTGACCTGTTGGTCAAATACCCAAAAGACGATTGAATTGGATATGCAAATTTCTCTTATTTCACTTACCCAATTTGCTAAAATACAAAAAGAGGCATCCCCGGCTCTAAACTGGGACTGCCCTTTTGTGCTGCCCTTCTGGCTTGCAATATGGCATGACCATTTTATTGATGATTGTGTCCCCAATATTTTAAAATTGCAAAAAGACTCTGAAGTTGGCGCCATTGCACCTCTGATGATTAACAAACAAAATGCCGAGTTCTTAGGCAGTGAATCAGTCCTGGATTTCCAGGACATTATCATTGGAAAAGAAAACCCGGATAATTTTTTTATATCCCTGCTCCATCATTTGAAAAATTTGGATATCCGCATTCTTGAACTGGGAGCGTTAAAATCAGATTCTGCTGCCATGCAAGCCCTGCCAAAAATCTGCAAACAAATGGGTTATAAAATTCTACAGGTGCAGACCGAACCCTATTTTCAAATGGAGTTGCCTGCTACATTTGAAGAATATCTGTCCATGCTTAAAGGAAAACAGCGCCATGAAGTGCGCCGGAAGTTACGGCGGCTTTCAGAGGCCGGCAAGATTGAATTCACTGTTGTGAAAGATGAAGCAGCCCTTAAAGAAACTTTCCCTGTATTTTTGAACATGTTCAAAGACTCCAGGATGGATAAAGCCCAATTTCTTTCCCCTTCCATGACATCCTATTTTAAATCTCTGGCCATGGAATTGGCCAGACAAAAGATGCTTTGGCTCACATTTTTATCCATTGACAAAAATCCGTGCGCTTGTACATTCTCTTTTGAATTCAATAATACCCTCTATCTTTATAACAACGGATACGACCCTGCTTACAAAAAATACAGCGTCGGTCATTTATGCAAAGTTTTCACCATTAAACACGGTATTGAACAAAAGATAAAATGCTTCAATTTTCTAAAAGGAGAAGAACGGTATAAAAAACATCTGGGCGGAAAGATGCATCCCCTTTACCGCTTGACAGTTCACCTGGATAAAGGCAAAGGAAAGTAAAAATTATGTCAGCCCCTGCCATTGCCATACTCAGCATTCATTCCAGCCCGGTGGGAAAACTTGGAACCCGGGATACGGGAGGAATGAGTGTCTTTTTATGTGAAACTTCTAAAATCTTAGGCAAACAAGGATACTGCATAGATCTTTTTACCATGGCAGATGATGCTGATGATCCCTTTATCACCCCTTTATTTGAGAATGTCAGACTCATAAGACTGCCCCGGCTTTCAGGCGTAAAGATAACCAAAGAAAATTTATTCGGCCATCTCCCTTTTGTATTTGAGGCCTATAAGGATTTTATCAGGGTCCAGGGCATCAAATATAACCTGATTCACAGCCATTACTGGCTTTCTGCCGTGCTGGGCCAGCAGATATCCAAACAATGGCAGATACCCCATATTGTGACTTTTCATACCCTTGGTGCAATAAAGAACCAGGCCTGCAAAAATGAATCAGAGCCGGAACTGCGGATCAAAACCGAAGAAAAACTGGCAAGATTGTGCAACCATATTATTGGTTTTACAAATAAAGAAAAACAAGAGCTGGCCGCCCATTATCAGGCTGACACAAAAAAGATACACATTGTACCCTGCGGCACCAACTTTAACCGGTTCAAAATTCATGATAAAAAAGATGCCCGCAAAAAATTAAATCTGAATTCCAAAGATTCTGTTTTGCTTTTTGCGGGCAGGCATGTTCCCATTAAAGGACTTGACCGGTTGCTGTCTGCCGTAAGTTTGCTCAAACAACAAAAAAACATTTGCCTGGTTGTGGTTGGCGGTGATGATCCAAGTTCAAAGGCCTTAATTGCATTAAAACAAACAATCAATAAATTGGGTATTAAAGATCAAGTACATCTGGCAGGAAGGGTCAATCAAGACACCCTTGCTCTGTACTATTCTTCTGCCGACATGCTGGTAGTGCCTTCCTTTCATGAAAGCTTTTGTCTGACAGCCCTTGAGGCTTTGGCATGCGGGATTCCTGTTCTCGGATCAAAAGTGGGAGGGCTTGCCGATATGATAACCCGGGAAACCGGAACCCTTTTAAAAACAATTGATGATCAATTGCTTGCACAAGCCATAATGGAAATTATTAATAAAGATAAAAAGATACTCACCCCTTTAAAAATCCGTGAATCTGTCAAAGACTTTAACTGGGAAAAGACCGTGGAAGGGATGTTGAAAATATACGATAAAACCTTAAAAATTTAAGGGGAAAAATAGTGAACCATGACACCGATTATATGATTATTTTCGCTCATCCAGATGATGCCGAGTTTGGATGTGCCGGGTCCATTGCCAATTGGACGGCACAAGGAAAAAAAGTTGTCTATGTGGCATGTACCAGCGGGGATAAAGGAAGTAATGACCCTGGCACAAACATTAAACAGCTATGCCTGCTCAGGGAAAAGGAACAAAAAGAGGCAGCCAAAAAATTGGGCGTAAAGGATATTGTATTTTTGCGATACCCGGATCAGGGAATTGAAGATACGTCTGAATTCAGAAAAATCCTGGTTCGGCAGATGAGAATTTTTAAACCCAGAATTGTCATTACCATGGATCCCTATCGAAAATATATCTGGCACCGGGACCACAGGATCACAGGCCAGGTTGCACTGGATGCGGTTTTCCCCTTTGTCCGGGACCCCTTGGCTTTTCCGGATTTAATGCAAGAAGATATCCTGCCCCACAAGGTTGAAGAGATCTGGTTCTTTGGCAGTGAGGATGTTAACCTGAAATTGGGTATTACCGGAACATTTGACACAAAACTTGCCGCCCTTCAATGCCATAAAAGCCAAATAGATGCCATGGGGTGGAACAAAGTTGAAAAATGGGTAAAAGAAAGGGGCGCCAAAATGGCCCGGGGAACTGAATTCACCTATGCCGAAGGATTCCACCAGGTAAAAATACCAGGCTAAAAAGATCTAATGATTATGAAATGCATGCCACTTTTGGGATCTCTTTTATATCCTGTGTGTTGAAGATGAATGTGGTAACAGATCCTGTGGCAGGATAATCCTGAATTTGATTAAGTCTTGGGATATTGAGTTTATTTTCCGGTGTTACATCAATTCCCTTTGCCCGGAAATGTAAAAATAAAATCACATCACCATGGCTGACAACTGCCACATGCCGCCCTTTAAATTTTTTGCGGATACGGTGAATCCATTTTAAGGAGCGCACTAAAATATCTTTTGGCTGTTCAAATTCAGAGTCTTTGTGGTGATACATATCATCTGAAAATGCCTTTATTTGATTTTCTGCCATCCCTTCAAAGGCAGTGGATACTTCTGTAACCAAATTGGATTTTAAAAGTTTTAAATCGGGATGGTATTTTAAAATCTTTTTTGCAGTCTGCCTGGCACGAAGCAGCGGGCTTGAGAAAACGGCATCCAAAGTAAAATCTTTTAAGTTAACTGCCGCCTTTCGGGCATCCTTTCGTCCTTTTTTACTCAGCCTGAAAAAGGGCAGCCTGCCATAAATAATCTGGTCCGGATTATGGACATGTCCATGACGGACAAATGAAATCCTGGTTTTTGAAGACATCTTTCACATGCCTTTGATAAATTCTTCGGTCATGGCATAGGCTGTATCATCGGTAAATTGCTCTGGAGGCCGTTTACAGAATAACGCAGAAGGTGCTTTAAGCACGCCCCCAATCTTTCTGTCAAGACCTGTCTTGCATAAACGAATGCAATCAATGGCAGCACCAGCTGAATTAGGGGAATCTTCAACAGACAGCCGAAGTTCAAGATCCATGGGAATATCTCCGAAAATCCGTCCTTCCAGCCTCATGAATGCCACTTTGTTATCTTTAAGCCAGGGCACATAATCACTGGGCCCGATATGGACATTCCGGTCTTTTGGGACCTCGCCCATTACAGATTTTACAGCTTCTGTTTTGGATTTCTTTTTAGAAGACAGCCGGGATTGATCTTTCATATTTAAAAAATCGGTATTGCCGCCTGTATTCATCTGGTAGGTACGGTCCAGTTTCACCCCGCGGCGGGCAAAAAGATTGACCAGATTCCGGTGGATAATTGTGGCGCCCATCTGGGACTTGATGTCATCGCCTATCAGAGGAATCTTCCTTTCGGCAAAGCGTGCGGCCCACTTTGGATCACTTGCAAGAAATACAGGAATATTATTGATAAAAGCCACCCTGGCTTCCAGGGCACATTGGGCATAAAAGCGTGTGGCCTGTTCTGATCCCACAGGAAGATAATTAAGCAGAATCTGAGTGCGGGTTTCTTTTAAGATCCTGATGACATCTGCCATTTCCGGTTCAGCTGCATTGCTTACCACAAAGGATTCTTCTCTGTCATGGTCTTTCATATGACCGGCAACCCCGTCCATGATTTTTCCCATGGAGACCTGTATTCCTGAGTCAGAAAGGTTCTCAACAAACCGTGCAGTGCAATTGGGCGGCTGAAAGATGGCTGTGTTTACATCTTTTCTTACCTTTCGCTGATCAATATCAAAAGCCGATGCAACAACTATATTAGAAGGGGTATACCCATTAATATCCCAATGGAGAATACCAACGGCATCCTCTCTTTTTTTGCCGGAATAAAAATAAATTCCCTGGACAAGAGAGCTTGCACAATTACCAACGCCAATAATTCCGATCCTGATGGGTTGCATATATTTCCTTTTTAGACAATCACAGACAATAGTTAAAAAAGCAAAATCAATTCGTAAAATATCCGCCTTAGATCATCATCCGGCTCAATTGGTTTTACTGCAGCATCTTATTCAGCTCTGCCTCATCAATGATTTCAATATTGAGATTTTTGGCTTTGGCAAGTTTGCTGCCCGCTTCTTTTCCAGCTACAAGAAAATCCGTTTTGGAACTGACGCTGGAAGTCACTTTGGCGCCAAGGGCTTCAAGCTTTTTCTTTGCTTCACTTCTTGTGAATGTCTCAAGTTTGCCGGTCAGTACCAGTTTTTTATTTAAAAAGATGCTGTCCTGTGCTGCATCCATTATTTTTCTTTTATTGTGGGGAGTAACGCCCGAGGCTAAAATCAATTCTATAATCTGTCTGTTCTCACGGCTTTGAAAAAACCGTGTAACCGCAAGGGCTGTCTTTTCCCCCACACCGTGGATATTTTCCAGCTCTTCTTTGCCTGCATCCATCATATCTTCAATGGTTGGAAAATGCTCAGAAATCAGGTTGGCTGCATTTTCCCCTGTATGATCAATCCCCAGGGCAAAAATAAAGCGCCTCAAAGAGACATCCTTTGATTTTTCAATGGCCGCAACCAGATTATCCGCAGATTTTTCTCCCATACGGTCTAAGGATGCAAGGATCTCATTTTTTAAAGAAAAAAGATCAGCAAAGGAGTGAAGCAATCTTTCGTCCACCAGTTGATCCACACTCTTTTTACCAAGGCCCTCTATATCAAAACCTTTTTTAGAGACAAAATGTTTGATTCTTTCCTTGAACTGGGCCTGGCAGGAGGCATTGATGCATTTGACGGCAGCCTCGTTCTCAAGTTTTTGAATCCGGCTTTTGCAAACTGGACAGATTTCGGGCATTTTAAAAGCAATTTCATCACCTTTTCGTTTAGAAACAATGACCTGGACCACTTTTGGGATTACATCTCCTGCCCGCATCACCAGGGCAGTATCCCCTATTCTGATATCTTTGCGCAAGATTTCATCTTTATTGTGCAGTGTGGCGCGGGAAACCACCACCCCGCCTATGCTCACAGGCTCCAGAATGGCCACCGGCGTCAAAGTGCCGGTCCGGCCTACCTGCACCTGGATATCATTTATGACCGTGGTCTTTTGCTGAGCAGGAAATTTATAGGCAATGGCCCATCTTGGGCTTTTGATCTTCTCTCCCAGTGCCTTTTGTAAAGTGATGTCATCCACCTTTACCACCATGCCGTCAATTTCATAGTCCAGACTCTCTCTTAATTTTTCAAGCTCTTTATAAAAAGAAAGAACCATTTCTAAAGAGATGGATGTTTGAATTAAAGGATTAATGGGAAATCCCAATGATTTTAAAATCGAAAGCATCCGGCTCTGGCTTTTGAAATTAATTCCCTGAGCAAGTCCTGCACCATATACAAAAATATTTAAGGGCCTTGTTGCCGTCACTTTTGAATCCAGCTGGCGCAATGAACCTGCAGCAGCATTTCTCGGATTTGCAAAAACAGGTTCACCCTGTTCAAGTCGTTTTTGATTGAGGGCGTCAAAATCTGCCTTATGGATAATGACCTCTCCCCTGACCTCCAGCAATGAAGGAACCTGATCTTCTTTGGAAAAAAGAGTAAGGGGTACGGACCGAATGGTCCGAACATTTTCTGTGATTACCTCCCCTGTTGTTCCATCACCCCGGGTGGTGGCCTGAACCAGAACACCGTTTTCATATCTAAGCTCAACTGCTACCCCGTCCAGTTTCGGTTCTGCCGTATACAGGATATCATCAGGCCCAAGGCTTTTGACACTTCTTTTGTGGAAGTTTCGAATATCGGCATCATCAAAGGCATTGTCCAGGCTGAGCATGGGAATGGAATGGGCTGCTGTCTCAAAGCTGTCTAAGGGAGGTGCCCCAATCCTCTTTGTGGGAGAATCTGGTGTTGAAAGTTCCGGGTATTGTTCTTCTATTTCAATGAGCCGTTTGAGCATCATGTCATATTCATAATCGGAAATGACAGGGTCATCGAGTACATGATACCGATGGCTGTGATGGTTCAACTCTTGTTGAAGCTGTCTTGCTTCTTGTTTAATCTTTTTGTTCATTTTCACTTAATTTTAAAGCAAAGGACATGATGGCATTACAGGCCGTTTGCCTGGCATTTTTAAAGTGTTTTTTGCGAAAGCCCGGATTCCAATCCTTTTGAGCTACACTATCTGATACAACCAAAAGAGAAGTCAGCTCAACCTTATGATAGGCTGCAATACTGAAAAGGGCTGAGCATTCCATTTCCACGGCTTTGGCGCCTAAATCCCTATAAAAGGCTACTTTATTTTTTGTTTCCCTATAAATGGCATCCGTGGTCCATATGGTTCCTTTCTTGTTCTCTGAACCAAAAGATTGAAGATGGGCAAGAAAATCAACCGTTAAATCTGATCCCGGATGGGAGACAGGCAAATCCTTATCCAGTTTCTGATAATGGTGGGATGTGCCCTCATCAATAATGGCCTTTTCCGGCACCAGAAGATCACCTGTTTCCAATTCCCCTGATAAAGCGCCGCACCATCCTAAAACAAGGATTTTCTTTGCTCCTTTGGCGATCAATGATTCCAGAAGCATGGCACTGTAAGGTGCCCCGATAAAAGGGCCTGCAACACTGATACCCTTTTCACACCCATCCGGGGTAAAAAGGGTACCAATAAAAAAAGGCGATGCCTTGTCATGCTTCCATTTGGATTTTATATTTTTTAAATCCGGCTCCGTACTGACCATAATGGCCACCGGCCCCAAGTCAGGGGCTTTCCTGGCCCCTAACGGAGGAATGATGGATTCATTATTCAGGTC
>JAAEMC010000861.1 GCA_024225895.1 Desulfobacteraceae bacterium
AAGTTTCAAAGGGGATATTTTCGATGTCAGACCTACGGGGTTTTGGAAACCCCGTAGGTCTTTATACCAGGTATTTAGTTTCTCTCCTTAAATTCGGGAGGTGCCATGAATCGCTTTTTGTCAAGTTTGTTTAAATTAACATCTTTCAGATGCATGAACTCTTCCTTGATCTGCTTTGAAATGGTCTTGGGAGAGTCAGTGTCAGTGCCTGTGATATACCTGGCTTCAACAGTTAACAGGCTTCTTACCGGGTATCCCCTGGCATTATGCAAATGCCTTCTTATGGGATCAAGAGAACCGCTCCAGTAACGGAGCAGAAAACTCAGGCTTCCCAACCGTTCAGCGTCAATGCCCAGTTTTTCAGCCAGCTTATTGTGAAAACCGGCATATTGGTCAAATCCCGGCACATCTTCAGACAACCAGGTTTTCTGCCTGACAAGAGTTACACTTGAAGCCTTTTTCTTTATGTCCATAGTTTCCAGGCGCAGGTTTGCCTCGATCCCTTTGCAAAGATAGCCGTTGAAGTTTTCCTTTTTAACAAGAGTATTAACAGAGAACTTCGGTTCAATGGCTTTATACCGTTTTTTGAGGATTTCATCTGCCCCTTCAAGATTTTTCTGTTGCTGTTTTATCCAGGTTGCATCTTTAAGATTTTCAAAAGGAAAAACAATAATCCCTCCTTTGAACCAGTCAATTTCGCGTATCTTATTTTTATCCAGCAGAAACTGGGCAGTTTCCCTGTGTTCTTTTTCTTTGCCAAACAGACGCTTCATCCAACTGCCAGTGTATCTGCTCATTTTATCAATATACATGGCCTGGTCAGTATAACCGACAGCCAATTCTGCTTCTTTTGTTCCAATGACATATTCTTTGATCCTGTAATCATGGATAAAGAGAACATCTGCCAGACACGGGGCAGCAAACAGAAAAAGAGCAGTTGCAACAGTTAAGCACAATATTATATTTTTATCGGGCCAAAGCCTTGAATATTTCATAAACCAAAAATCTTTTCATGTATGTAGGTTAGTGCAAACATTGTTGCTATAGGTATTACTATTCCGAAGAACGAACCCCATAGTATACTTCCGCTGGGATCAAACCCATAGGGCTTGGTAAAATAAAGAATAAAATTAATGCCAATCCCAGCAAAGAAATATAAAAAATATCTGCGTCTTTTTCTGTCCCATATTTCCCATCGGGCCCTCTCGTCGCCATGTTCATCCATAAAATGAAATCCTCCGTTAAAAAGGTTAAAGGTTAAAGGTTAAGGGTCAAAGGTTAAAGGTTAAAGGTTAAGGGTCAAAGGTTAAAGGTTAA
>JAAEMC010000862.1 GCA_024225895.1 Desulfobacteraceae bacterium
CAATGACCAAAAGAGAGAGAAAGAAACAATTTGTGTGCGAACCGGTCAAAAAGGGTTTGGGGCGTATAAAATATTGAAACATAAGCAAACATCAGAAATACGGGTAGAAGATTGGTGATCATATTCTTTAAGAACCCTTCAAAAAAATAATCATAATAAACCCGATTCAGCTTGGCCTGGTCAATATTTTTTGCCAATTGCTTTGCTTTGTCTTTGTCAGGGTGTTTCAAGGCTTGTTCCCGGACATGGCGCCAGTGATCGAATTCCTTTTTCAGTTTGAGGTAGCGTTTGGTAACATACACCCGTGACAGGCATCTTGTAAAAAAAACAACAATCAGAGTCAATACAAAGATAACAAACCAGGGGCCGATTATTTCCAAAGGGGAGAACAAGAAATCCAGAATCCGAACACAATAGTCAAGAAAGGACACCATCAGCATCCATACCTTGTCCATAATTTTTTCCATAAACGTTCTCCTCAAAATTGAAACCCGTGGCTGTTTTGGAATTATAAGGTTTCAGCACACGGGTTTCAAGCTTAATCAACTAAAGATTATATCCAGATTTCAATTTTAAAGAATCTGAAAAATAAGAAAAACAGTGTCAGGGCCAGTACAACCTTCAAGGTCATTTCAGAAAACATTTTCTGTGCCCTGCTGCCCAGCATCCCCCCGGCAAAACCACCGATAACAATGGCAATGGCCAGCGTCATATCCGGCAGGTATCCTGTCATCAGGTATCCGATAAATGCGCCGACGCTTGAAAAGCAGGTGCCGATAAGGGATATGGGAACCGCCACATACATGGGAAGTGCGCCAAGGGTTGTCATGGCCGGAACCAGGAGGAAACCGCCGCCGATACCAAAGGATCTTGATACTATGCCAATGGCAAGGCCGAGTATGGCAAATAGCAGCGGGTTAATCCCGAACTCCTCACCCCAGAATTTGAAGCGATAATCCATGAGTCCGGTTTTAACAGGTTCGATACTACCCATTTCTGCGGACCGCCCTTCAGCCTTGGCCTTGGCAATCTCATCGTTGAACTTTTTAGTCATGGCCTTTATGTTCTTACGCTTTGCCATGGCAGCCGGCCGCATTTCCATAAGGGTTTTTATGCCCATGATCACTACCAGTACGGCCAGCCATTCCTTGTATGCCTTCATAGGCAGTACGGCAGATACATATTTTCCCAGCCAGATGGAACCAATGAAGATCCCCACACCAAAAGAGAGACCGACCGGCCAGGCCACCCGTTTTTCAACCATGGCATACCGGTAGAATGATCCCAACGGAGAGAACAGCGTTAATGCCATGTTGGAGGGTTTTAATACATTGGCTGCATTAATACCCACAGGACCCATTGTATTTACCACCAGAACCTGGAAGGCTGCCATGAGCATGCCGCCGGCAGCACCGATCATGGAAAAGTAAGTGCCCACAAGAATCGCTCCGATAACAATCCATAAGGGATTCATGTACCTGAAACCTTTAGAAAGCCAGTATCCGTTTTTTTCAACGGTATAGGCCCCAATGTTTGTACCATTAACAAGGACATCAAACTGGGCCTTTGGCGGGGTGTGCCGGAAGGATTTAAAAGAGGCGGAATATTCCCCGGTCTCTTTGTTCAATTTGATGGATGTCCCTTTATCCCAGTAGTTGCCGCTTTCCTGATCCGTAATAACACTTCTGGAAAAGATAACCACTTTCCCTTTTCTGTTTCCTTCCTTAACAATGGTATTAATGCCGTAACCACTCTCATTGGCCCACCTGAAAAAATTCCATTGTTCCTCTGTTTTAATGGGGCCGAGCATGCCGCGGGCCTGGGCGTCAATGTCATTAAATTTCTTTTTCAAATAGAACATGGTGGTGCTGTAAATACCATTTTTCTTTCCTAGGAGAACAGAAGGGCCGCCGAATTTTTTCTTATCGGTTTTACCGAATTTTTCAGGCACATTGGTGATCAGATAATACAAAGGCGGGATTTTGGTATCCATCCCAAAACCCTTTTTCTTTGTAACGCCTTTAAATTTCTTTGTTTCATGGACACCATCAGTGTCTTTGGGTGCAAACATCTTTTTTTGGGAAACAGTAATATACAGATCTGCTCCCGGTGTAATTTTGCCGGTGATCTCTACCACATCACCTGCCTTGTAGGCGGATGCTGAAATACTGCCGTTGGCCCATGATACTGATGCGGCACATAACAGGATGGCCATCATCAAAGCAAAACACATGGAAACTTTTTTCATTTGATTCTCCTTTTTTTAATAGATCAAATCAGTGGATATAAATTCAAATATCTACGGGCGAGTTTCGCCCCCAGATAACTTGTAATTGATGAAACGGTCATGTATATGAGGAGGTCAGATACTTCCAGCAAAAATGAATACTTGAAAAATGAGCCTGTAAAATTGACGGCAACAAAAGTGATGGCTCCTCCGCCTAACCCTAAGACAAAAGAAAAAATGGCGATGTTATCAATCTTGTTTTTCAAGGTTTCCACTACCTTGTATCCCGTTAATGCACCATTAAAGGCGATGAAGACCGGTATAATAAAAAGAACTTTTTCAAGGGCCAGAAATGTCGAGCAAAACACGGCAAGAACCAGGGTGCCGCCTACACCTGCAGCAATGGATTTTAATGCAGTAATAGTCATTTTTTAATTCTCTCCCTTTCAGTGGTGGCACGGGTAGACAAAAGCTTGATGCAGGATGAACAAAAATGGTGATGGGTTTTGGTGTCCGGATGGAGTCCAGTGCTTTGTTCCACATGCTTTAAAAAGGTGGAAGTGGCATACATTTTTCCACATCCCTCGCACCGTTCCAAAGGCAGTTTGCCAATGATTTGCCCTTTGATTGATACGGTTCTAACATTGTCCTGATCATCAACCATTATGATATTGGTGGGGCAAAGATTGGCACAGGTGCCGCACCCGATGCAGTGTCCCGGTCTTGCGCCCACCATGGTGATATCATGGATTTTTACCATTCGTAATGCCTTAGCTTTTACGATTTCGTTGCAAACCCTGATGCATAATCGGCAGCGGATACAGCCGTCCGGCGGCGGGGCTATATTCACATTGAAGTCAGCAGCAAGCTGCCGGATTCGCCCTGAATCAGGCGCCATGTTCAGCAATTTGCTAAAGGTTTTTTTCCGGTATGTTTTTACAAATTCCGAGTTGGTCTTGATAACAAGATTTTTTTTAGGTTTTAAGATGCATGATAGCATCCAGACAGATTTGCCTTTGGCTGAGACCACTTCAACCCCGCAAAGCTTACAGGAACCGGATGATTTTAATGCTGGATGAAAACACAAATGGGGGATTTTTATCTTGTTTTCCCTGGCCACCTGAAGAATGGTTGCGTCTTCATTTGCCTCAACTGATTTGCCATCGATAATGATATTAACCATGGAACCCCCGGATACATGCTAGAATAAAAGCCTTGGAATTTAAATTGATCTGTACCATCATATAAGCAGGGTCCTTGTCCTTAAGATGAACTGATCAGCCTTAAACAATCCTGGGGTAGGCGGTGGGTACCTTTTCCCACAAGGCTGACTTCAATTAAGCTTTCCGGGTCATTGATAGTGGTGTCCGGGTCTGTTACCACCCCGTGAAGGCCGATGAAGTCGTTCATATATGGTTCCCAGGCTTCATCCTTTGATTTTTTGACTACTTCTACTTTATTCCCTTTGTGAAAGGTCATGGTTTTTTCCTTTCTTTGGACGGCACCGGCCGTGTGTTTACACTGATTTTTGCGCTTAATTTGCGCTGGCAATTGGTACACAGCAGCCTTGTTTGGGTTACTTTGCTTAATTGACTGGTTTTTTTGGAAATAAACTGCATATATTCCATGGAAGGCAGTACATCGCCACATTCATCGCAATGTTGGATTTCCTGCTTATTTAATACCGTGCCGCATAATTTCAAGAATCTTTGCCCGTCTTTTTCTTCAATGACCATGGCCTTGTTTTCACAATTTGCCGCACACGCCCCGCAGGTTATGCATTTGTCTACTGTTTGTCTGAAATCGGTATCAGTGGTGTGGTCAAAATCCAGGTATCCCAGTTTAAGGGCATCAATACCCATTTTATCCCGGCATATTTCCACGCAATCCCCGCATCTGCGGCAGATATCGCACCGAAGACAACGTCGGGCTTCTTTTCTGGCACTCTCTTCGTCATATCCCAGTTCTGCCTGCTGGAACGTTATCCTTCGTCTATCAACGGCCAACATAGGCATGTCAGGACGTTTAAAACTCATTTTTCTATTGGCCGAGATTTCCACCGGGGGCTCAAAATTATAGCGGACCGGGATTTTGGGAAATGTGGGCTG
>JAAEMC010000863.1 GCA_024225895.1 Desulfobacteraceae bacterium
AAACAATATTTTTCTAAAGGCGGTACAAGCACCTGTGCCGGTCATTAAAACGCCAAGTTTGTCCTGCAGTATACGGGTACGGACCTCCCATTTCCAATAGAGTCCTTCTGCCTTGGCAATACCGCTTTTTTTGTCCCAAAAATAAAGGCGGCCCACTGTGCATCCCACCCTGCTATCCTGGAACGGAGCCGTGATTTGGGTGATAAAATTTTTTTCAAATATGGTTTCCGCATCCGTTGTAACCACAATATCGCCTGCAGCGTCTTCAATGGCATCATTGTGGACCTTTGCTCTGCCTCGGTTCTCTTTAAAGTCCAGAACCTTTACCCCGAACTTTTTAAATTGCGAGCTGATGGAAACGGTGTTGTCATTGGAACCATCAGAGGCGACAATGATTTCCATCTGACCCGGATAATCCTGTTCCAAAAGATTTTTTATCCTGGCGGCAATGTTCTTTTCTTCGTTAAAAGCTGCAATTACAACTGATACCTGTGGAAAAACAGGCGCTGCAGTTTTTTTTATCAGCGTATTAGTCGGCTGGATAAAAGCATAGAGCAATTTTAAGGTCAGATAATATCCAAAATAAACATAAAAAAGAGCTGTAATTGATATCCAGAATAAAAATTCACTCATTTTCAGGTTGCTCCTCTATCGCTATTGTTTGATCAATGATGCTGGCCAATAATTCTGCCTGGTGTTCCATGGTTTTCTCTTTTACCAGGGCATAGGCGTTTTTCTGCATGGTTGAGACAAGTTCCTGGTTTCCTAAAAGATGAACAATGGCTTTGACCAGGGCATTTTCATCCCCGGGCGGCACCAGGAGCCCGTTTTTTTTATGGGTCACAATTTCCGGAATGCCGCCTACATTCGTGGCAATCACCGGTGTTCCTTTTGCCATGGCTTCCAGGACTACCTTTGGCACCCCCTCAGATAGCGAAGGCAAAATAAAAATATCTGATGCTGAAAAGAGCGTGCCAAGGTCAGGGTGTAGTTTGACAAAGCCCTTAAACCGCACATTGCCGTTAAGACCCAGCCGGTCTGAGCATGATTGTATGTGTGATTGGGCAGAACCTGTGCCGCAGACAGACAATTGCAAAGAAACCCCCTGGTTTTTTAATATGGATAC
>JAAEMC010000864.1 GCA_024225895.1 Desulfobacteraceae bacterium
AAAGGCTATCGCCATTGGAAGACCGCCAAATGTAAAAGCGCTTTTCCCTAATTCAAAAGCCCTTCTTGTCAGTGGCAAATATGTTGACCAGGCCATGCGCAAAAAAGGCCAATGTATGACTATTGCAGCAAATGGCAGAAGTGCCTTTGTGATCAAAGGCGCTCTTTTGGCCGCACAACGAGCCAATGCTGCCATCATGATTGAAATCGCGCGGTCCGAAGGCGGAACCAATGCCTATTGTGGCGTGAATTTATGGAATATAGCACGCCAGACAGATGCATTTATGAATGAAATGAATATTACGGTTCCTGTTGCCATTCATGCTGATCATTTCGGAATCAAAAAGCCCGAGGATATTGAACCGGCCAAACCTGAGATCCAATCCCTTTTTGATGCCGGTATTACGTCCATTGCCATTGACGCCTCCCATATGCCCGACGATCAGAATCTTTTGGCAAATATCGCATTAAACCCGTTTGTACCGAATTGGGCAGGTCTTGAAACAGAAGTCGGTGAAATAAAAGGGAAACTGGGTCTTTCCACAGACGAAGAAGCCCTTTTTCTCATCCAGGGATTGAATGCCCATGGCATCTTCCCTGACTGGATTGCATTAAATAATGGTACCACTCATGGCATCGAAGTCAGCGGGTCTGGTATTGATGTCGGCCTGACCGCCCAGATCCACAACGCACTATCCAAATACAAAATTTCAGGCGCCCAGCACGGGACTTCGGGCAACAATTCAGATCGGCTGCGCCAAATAGCGGCAAAAACAAATACAACCAAAGCCAATGTGGCTACTGCTCTGCAAATGATATCCTGGGGGCTTGAGGTCAATGACTTTGGCAATGCCATCCTGGATAATGATGATAATTTTATCAAAAACAACGATCAGGGCGTTTCAGGGCCTGTGTGGGAAGAAATGATAGAATTTGCAAAAGGTAATGAATTAAAAGGCGGTAATTTTAAAAAATTGAATCTGCCTTTTGAATGCAAATTACTGGCGCAGCCTAAAAAGATACGAGACCGGATGGCCCAAAAAGTAGAAAATTTTGTATACAAGCTCCTGGTTGACGTGTTCAATGCAAAGGATACAGCATCGATTGTAATTGATGAAATTATTCAAAAGAACTCTTATGATCCGGGTGTTAAGGCAAAAACAATTGAAGATAAAAACAATTGGACCCTGGACAAAATTAAAGAGAAAGCCTCAAAAATCACAACTGACAAAGGACCTGAAGGGGACTTTGACGATTAATAAAAAAAAAACTTAAGGTTTAATTTCTCCCAGCCGATAAATGTTTTGAGGAGAAATATAAAATGCAGATACCTTCTTATCAAATACAGAATGTGCTCAAGGTCTACAGCCGGCAGTTAAGCCAGGGAAAGATCTTGAGCAAAAATAAATTTGGCATTGCCAACAAGCCATCTGCAGACAATGTAACCATTTCTTCAGAAGGAAAACGCCAAGCCATTATTGAGAAAGTTGCTGCCAACATTGTAGAACGGATCACTTCAGAAGGGCCAAAAGAAAAAAGCGAAGAAAATATTGCCAGCCAGATCGAAAAAGAATTCGGTAAAAAAATAAATTTCACTCAAGGCAAACATCAATTCACCTATACGGCAATTGATGAAAATAATAAAAAAGAAACACATACTTTATCTGTCGAAGATTCCAAGTTTATTTTAAAACGAATGACAGAATTGGCCCGCCAGGTTGCAGACAGCAACATGGAGTCATAAGGAGATAGTCCAATGAAAATATCAAATTCAACGCCCAACTACATTAACCAAACCTATGGCAATGCGGCCAATAATGCTGCCAACCAAAATCCAAAACTTGAGAAACCAGTTGAGGAAGGATTGACAGACAGCATTAATCTTTCCGATAAGACCCGGGATCTTCAGAAAATCTCCCAGGCATTGGAAACAGAACCCGCAAACCGGGCAGAACTAGTTGCCAATTTAAAACAAAGTGTCGAATCCAATCAATATACCGTTGATGCCGGTAAAGTTGCAGAAAAAATTGTCGGCACCATCATGGATGACGTTGTCTGATAGAGAAATATTTTCCTAGTTCTACGAGTAGCCGTCATGCCATCACAATGGCAATATTTGCCTAACCACTTGATAGTCAAGCACATCCCACCAAACCATTGATAATTCGCAAACCTGGCATATCTTTTGCTTCTATTAATGCCTAAGGAAATAAGGAGGCAAACATGACAAATATAAACCAGGTTAACGAATCTGCTCAATCTTATTCAGCAGAAAAAAACCCGGGTAAAAAAACACAAAAAGCAGATGCATTTCAACAGGCGCTGATTGATGCCCTTGATAAACCGGAGCCATCTGAAATGGGAAACATGCTGGCAAGCCCCTTAGGGGAAATAGCATCAAAAGAACTTAGTTTCACAGGGGATTCATCCACTGTCTCAGGCAAAACAGACCAATTGCTGCAAATGCTGGATTTGTATTCTGCACAATTGGAAGATCCGAATATTCCCTTGAAAAAGATTGCCCCTGTGGTTAAGCAAATCAAAGAGGATGCCGGAGAGTTGCTCAAAGAAACTCAGTCGTTATCCAAAACAGACGAAGCTTTGAAAAGAATCGCCCAGGAAACGGCAGTCACCGCGCATACGGAATATTTTAAATTCCAGCGGGGGGATTATCTGTCATAGATTTTTTTGGCCTGGTCCCAAGCCAGGTCAATTTCTTTTCTATCCAATTCTTTGAGGCGCTGCTTTTTTTCAAAAAGATTTTTTTCCATTAACCTGAAACGGCCTTCAAATTTAGCAGTGGAACCTGCAAGGGCTGTTTCAGGATGGAACCCTGCAAATCTTGCCACATTGACCAATGAAAACAAAATATCACCAAATTCAAGCATCATCTCATCAGGCTCACCTTTATGAAGAGCGCTTTTAAACTCATTTATCTCATCTTCAACCGTTCCCATTACGTCTTCGATTGTATCCC
>JAAEMC010000865.1 GCA_024225895.1 Desulfobacteraceae bacterium
AAAAAAAGGTACAGTACAGTGGATAAGTATTATGGTTGAAAAAACCCCTATTCTCGATTTTTTTACCTATGCATTTTTAATGCTGGGGATCGTTATTGTCGGATTCCCTATTATTTACAGCCTGATTGCGGCAACCCTTCCTTTAGAAGAGGTTTCCAAAGTCCCCATGCCTCTTATCCCGGGGGATCAGTTCTTGGTCAATATGAAAGAGGCATGGTCCAGGGGAAATCTTGGCAACCAGATCTTTAATTCATTTGTCATGGCCACTGGTATCACTGTAGGAAAAATCTGCGTCTCCATGATCGGAGCCTTTTCCATTGTCTACTTTGATTACAAATTCAGGGTCGTGGCTTTTGCTTCGGTTTTCTGCACCTTGATGCTGCCCGTGGAAGTTAGAATCCTGCCCACCTACGAGATGGCTGCCAATGTGTTGAGTCCGCTTCAGGTCTTGTGGGATTTTCTGCACTTGAACAGCCTGGCTTCATGGTTTGCCGGACATGAGATCTCCGTCAACCTAAACTGGAGCCTTTTGGACAGCTACACCGGGCTGATTCTGCCCCTGGTGGCATCAGCCACCTGCACTTTCCTGTTTCGGCAGTTCTTTTTAACCATTCCTGAAGAACTCTGTGAAGCAGCGAAAATTGACGGGGCCTCGCCCATGACTTTTTTCAGAAAAATTCTCTTTCCCTTGTCAAAAACCAATATCGCCGCCCTGGTGGTCATTGAATTTGTTTATGGATACAATCAATATTTATGGCCATTGCTTGTCACCACCAACCCCAAAATGACCACTGCCGTTATCGGGCTTCAAAACCTAATTCCCCAGGCAGATGATCTGCCGGAATGGAATATTGCCCTGGGCGCAGCCGTCCTGGTCATGCTGCCGCCGATTCTTGTGGTGCTGTTCATGCAGAGATGGTTTGTCAAAGGGCTGATTGAAAAAGAAAAATAAGATGAAGCCTGTTAAAATGTTCCCGCTAAAAAACCGCTCTGCCATCCGGTATCTACTCACAGATATCGATGATACCATCACAACCAACGGCCGAATACCTGCCTGCGCTTTCCAGGCCATGGAATCCCTTGACAATGCCGGGATAAAATTAATTCCCATCACAGGGCGCCCTGCCGGATGGTGTGATCATATTGCAAGAATGTGGCCGGTAAAAGGCATTGTGGGCGAAAACGGCGCCTTTTATTATGTATATGATGCCGCTAATAAAAAAATGATCCAGCGGTATTTTAAAACCAAAGAAGAACTTTCAGTGGATAAAAAGCGGCTGGAAAAAATAAAAAATGAGGTTTTAGCATCAGTTCCAGGGTGCGCTATATCTTCCGATCAGCCCTTCCGGACAGCAGACCTGGCGGTTGATTTCTGTGAAGACGTCGCTCCCCTTTCCCAAGACGAGATCAACCGGATTACCCATATATTTGAAGCCCATGGTGCCACAGCGAAAGTCAGCTCTATCCATGTCAACGGATGGTTTGGAGAGTATGACAAACTGACCATGACCAAATTGCTTTTTTCTGAAGTTTTTGACACCAATCTTGATGCAATAAAAGAAAATGTTGCTTTTATCGGGGACTCACCCAATGATGAACCCATGTTTGAATATTTTTCCAATGCGGTTGGTGTTGCTAATGTTCTAGCATTTAAAGACCAACTTGTATCCAAACCCGCCTGGATTACCACAAAAAGAGGCGGAAAAGGATTTGCTGAGCTTGCTGCCATATTGGTTTGATGAAAAGAATTAAAAATAAAACCATCCTTAATTCTATCCAAATTGCAGATTTAATAAAAAAGCGGGTTCAAAATAAGGATTTTAGATTGATTTTCCCACCAAAATCGAGTAAATTCATTTTTAATATCCTTTCTAAGGGGAGAAACCTTTAAACAATAGGTAAGAATTATGCATATTAAATACCATTGCACAAATCAAAATTGTTCGTACCCAGGGGTAACCCAGTTTGAAATGACATTTAAATCAGAGACCATTGCCGATGACCATAATGTGGCCACCCTGTTCTGTCCGTTCTGCAAAAAGGAAATGACGCCATCTGCCCCGACCGATCTTTTGAATCCGTCAAAGACGATTTCAAAATCGAACAATATTAAATAAGAACTATCCTAAAATTTTAAAAAGCCCCTGGAAAATACTCCCCAGGGGCTTTTTTGTATGAGCCTGAACGTTTATTGCTTATCGTTGAATGGATTGTATCCC
>JAAEMC010000866.1 GCA_024225895.1 Desulfobacteraceae bacterium
GCAGGATGATCCACTTCAAATACTTTGATATCGGCTTTTAGGGCATCAATCCTATAGGCCCTTGTATCAAACCCTGCCCCCAAGTTTACAAATTGCTCTAATCCATTGCCGAGACATTTTAAAAGATAATCATCCATATGTCTGGTGCGTACCACAATAGCCTCAATAATACCCGGAGAACGCTGTTCCCCTTTTTTGCGGATATAGTTGATTAAAAAGGGGATTCTTCTGACAATATGGTAGGACCAGGGTAGAAAATAACGGGCATAGGGGTCGCTGCAAATCCGTTCGTTTTCAGGCCGCGTGAATTCCCTGGCCCTGCAGGCGGCAATACCAATAGCAGTCTTGCTTGATTTGAAGGTTTTCATTTGCCTGCTTCCTGTCTGTATTGGATCCGTTAAAAAAAATGTTTTTAAAATCAATAAGAAAGATCCTTGACACTAAAATATAACATCGTTATATAATCCTTTTATATAACAATCAATAAAAATTCTGGAATCTGAAAAAATGCCGCCTAAAATTAAGTTTAAACAGGACGAAATCATTGACATTGCCTTTGATTATGTTCGACAGAATGGCTGGAAAGGACTGACCGCAAGATATCTTTCCCAAAAGTTGAACTCATCCACCATGCCCATTTATTCTTGTTTTAAATCCATGGCCCACCTGGAAGAAGAAGTGGTGAAAAAAGCAATGGAACACTTTTTACAATATATTACCGCCCGTCGAACCGGTGATGTTTGGATTGATCATGGTGTGGGATATGTCCTGTTTGCCTTGCAAGAAAAGTATCTTTTCCGCTCGATTTTTGATGAGGCCCATGATCACTTACGCCAGAAATACAGCGGCCTCATTTGGGAACGGACCGGACAAGACCTTTCTGTTTATCTTCCGTTTAAAGAATTAACCGACAACCAGGTGGTACACATAAGGAAGGGAAGATGGGTGTTGATTCACGGTATGGCAAGCCTTGTCAATACGGGTGCACTACCTATTTCAGATATCAGTGAAATTCCGGATTTGGTTCAAGCCGGATCCAAGGTTCTGCTCAGCGGGGTCAAGGCAAATTTTGAATAATTTGTGGCTGAAAGAGAAGTCAATAGGGCGTTTTTGCTCAGTTACTAACAACTGGAGGCTGCATGGGACGTTTTTTTAAGATCAATATAAAAGCGACAATTTTTACTATAATACTCTTGATTCCGTTTCTTTTCTGGTTTGGCCGGCAGCAATCTCAATTTGACCAAAAATATGACGGCGCCCTTTATGTTGGGTTTGAA